>JAQGHP010000406.1 GCA_028288775.1 Phycisphaerales bacterium
GACCGCTGGTACCTCGAGGCCTTCGGCATCGCGTGCAACGGCCGCGAGAAGCAGGTGCTCGCGGCGTGGGAATCAGGGCATCAGAACAAGGACCCGAAGAACAACGAGGGCATCACCTGGCGGCTGAAGCTCGAGCCCGTGCAGCTCGGCGGGCCGGTGAGCGCGGCCCCGCTTTCCGGCGACGGCACCACCATTGCGACCTGGTGGGGTGTCGGCCCTTTCGCCCATGACAACGGTGCGGCAGCCCTCGATACCGATTTCGGTGTCGAACACACGCCCGCCGTTGTCGACTTGCATGCCACCTATCAGGGCGTAGGCGGCAAAAACGTGACCTGGGAAAAAGTGAAGATGTCCGACGGCCCCGAGGGCGGCCAGAAGTCGATCGATTTCGTCGCCTTCTGCGCCGACCACGGGTTCCGCACGGACAACGTCGTGGGCTACTTCGCCACCGCGATCGTCTCCGACAAGGACCAGAAGACCCGCCTGAGCCTCGGCTCCGACGACGGCTGCAAGGTGTGGCTCAACGGGAAGCACCTGCTGACGCAGGACATGACCCGCGCGCTGAAGCTCGGCGACGAGAGCGTCGAGCTGGACCTGAAGAAGGGCAAGAATTTGTTGCTCATTAAGCTGCAACAGGGCGGCGGCCCCAGCGGGATCGTCGCCGGCCTGGCCGAGCAGCCGAAAGTGACCGTGAGCTATGACCTGAGCGCGGCCGCCCCCGAAAAAGGGGCGGCCGCGGCTCCGGCCGCGGGCATTGAGGCGACCAAGCAAAGTCTCACCCCCTCCGGCCTTCCCGAAAAGGAATTCAAATCCAAGGACGGCCAAACCCTTCCCTCCCTTTACGAGCTGGCGAAACTCCCCGGCGACGCCAAGGCCGGCGCAGCCGTCTTCAAGAACGTGCAGGGGGCGAATTGCGTGAAGTGCCATCAGATCGGCGACGAAGGCCAGATGATCGGCCCGCCGTTGACGGTCGTGGGCACCAAGCTCTCCAAGCCGCAGCTCTACGAAGCGATCCTCTATCCCAGTGCCCAGATCCTGATGGAATACGAAACCTGGGTCGTCCGCACCAAAGACAGCGACGTCTGGAGCGGCCTGAAAGTCGAAGATACCCCCGACCACATCACCATCAAGGACACCGACGCCAAGTACCATGACGTCCCCAAGGATCAGATCGACAAGCTGGTAAAGCAGACGATCTCCCTCATGCCCGAAGGCCTCAACGAGGCGATGACCAAGCAGGACCTGGTGAATCTTGTGGAATACCTGAGCTCGCGGAAGGGATGAAGCGTCCAGGGATGCCCTGCGCTTCGGTACAAGGGCGATCGCAGTTGGACCTTCTCCCTCTCCCGGTACGCCGGGAGAATGCCGGTCATTGGATGACCACTGGCAAAGCCAGGGATTTCTCGTCCTTTGGGACAAAGTACGGAACAGTTAGCTCGTGAAGCTCGCGGGTTAACGTCTCGATCATGCTCTTGCGCACTGAAGCGTCGTTAATCTCCTCGCGGAAACTTCGGGCGGAGGTGGCGGCGATCGTTTCGCGCCACAGCGGAGTGCTTTCCCCTTTTGCCGTAAGTTCAATCACCAGGCTGCCCTTGCGTTCGGTGATCGTGCGCCCGGTGTCTCGTCCGCGAAAGTCGAAGGGGGACTGCCGCTCGTGAATTGGCAGAGTGTCGCCCACCGCTTCCGAGAGCCTGAGATGGAACACGGTGTCCGAACCGGGGGCCACTTTGATGCCGTCGAGCTTGAGTCGCTGCTCGAGGGCGTCGGCAATCAACTGGCCCGTCTGAGCGTCCTGGACCTGGCCGGCGAATTCGGCGCTGATCGAAACAGGACGGGACGGTCCGAGCAAAGTGGCGTCCGGATTGTGCATCAGGGCGACGGACTTGCGAATGTCCTTCCAGGGGATCTGATAGGATTCCAACTGCGTCGCGTCTTTTGACATGGCGCCGACAAGATGTTCGTTGTCCCAAATGCATACCCGCGCCGCGCGAGCGAATTGTTTTTGAATTACAACGACGGGGCGTTTCAGATCCCTGTCGATCAAATACCCGTTCACCAGCCACCCGCTTTTGTCGGGGAGCCATTGCAACGTGGATTCCAGCAACGCCATCCAGGGCACCGCCAGCGGCTCGTCGAACAACAGTTTTCCCTTATTGTCCCACACGATCAATCGAGGGGTTGGGTGGGTGGAAACGGCCGCGATTTCCTTTCCGTCGGGTGAGAAGCTCAAGGTCTGCAGCCCGGTTATTACCATGCTCGCGTCAATCGAATCCCTGATGTTGTCGGCAGCGGGAGTCGAATGATTGGCGCGGACGCGCGGCGGTTTGGCCGCGGCCGGGGCGGCCGCGGGAGCGCCGTCGACCGCAAGGTGGCGCGGGGCGCTCATGACCGTTACGGGTTTGCCGGTGCCGGTCTTAAACAACGTCAGTTTGTTTTGAACGACCGCAAGAAACATCGCCCCGTCCGGGGAGAATGCCGCCTTGCCATGTTCGAGCCGGTCGGCCTTCACGTCGATCGGTTTGACCGCCTTGCCTTCCTGGAGATCCCAGACCTGAAAGTCAGGGGTCAATCGGCCGCCAAGAATTACATACTTGTTGCGCGAGATCAGAATCAAATCCACAAACCTCTTGGGCGTTCCCGGAATGTCGAAAACCTTTGCCCCCGTCTCGGTGGACCAGACGCGGACGGTTGTGTCCTCCTGGTTGGCCGACTTGATTCCGGCGGCAAAGTATTTCCCGTCATCGGACAGGGCGGTCACGGCGTTGCTGTCGACCTTTCCGTCCAGTTCGGACCGGATGGTCCCCTGGCGTACGTCCCAAGCGCGGTTACCGGCGACAATGACCGGACAGCCCGGCGCGCCGAAAGTCACGTGTTCATTGCCGTCAATGGGAAGTCGCACTTCGAAGGGCGCGTTCGGGTCGAGCGGACGGGTGGTTGCTTTCTGGGGCTGGTCGGCATGCGCTTTGAATGGATCATCGTCCTTAACTGCTTCGTCCGCCCTGATCGCGCAAACGAAAATTCCCGCCGACAGGATGCACGCGAGCCAGCACCCCTTAAGAACCCCGCCACGACGCTCCGTGTGCGTTCTGCTTCTCATGGAGTCATCCTATCAAGACTTGGTCTTGACATCCCCACCCCGTTTGCCGTATTCCTTCCACATGGAACACCCCAAAATTCTGCACGATGGGATTACCTTTGACGACGTGCTGCTGATCCCCGCCCGTAGCGACTTCGTCCCTTCCGATGCGGATACGCACACCCGCCTCACGCGCAACATCGAGCTCAACATCCCGCTGATCTCCGCGCCAATGGACACCGTCACCGAGTCCGCGCTCGCCATCGCGCTGGCGCAGGAAGGCGGAATCGGGATCATCCACAAGAACCTCTCCGTCGCCAACCAGGCGCGGGAGGTGGAGAAGGTGAAGCGGAGCGAGAACGGGGTCATCCTCGACCCGATCACGCTGCCGCAGACGGCGACCGTCGGGCAGGCCAAGCACGTGATGCGCGAGTACAACGTCA
>JAQGHP010000778.1 GCA_028288775.1 Phycisphaerales bacterium
TTCGTCGGGCTTGTGCTGGGTGCGATGGCGCCGGAAAAGATCGGCTTTCTCGTCGGGGCGCTGTTCGGCGGCCTCGTGGCCGGCGCGGTGTGCGGGCTGCTCCCGTTCTTCCTGGCAAAGAGCCGCAATCGCGTGCCTCTGGGTACCGCGGCCCTGATAACCTGCGCGGTGTGTGGCATGATTCTCGGGCTGATCCTCGCATTGCCGGTTGCGCTGATCTTCACGGTAATCATCGTCATACTGGGCCCGCTGGCGACGGTGCAGGGTTTCTCCCCGATCTATCCGGCGCAGCCGCCCACCCCGCAGCAGTTCGGATTCCCACCGATCGCCGACCCCGGCCAACAACCCGCGGCGACCAATGTAGGCCGCTCCGCCGGCGACGATTTCCCCGTTGCACCGCGATGAAGCCGCCGTCACCTACGTTCGAAAAGCTTCAGTGTAATCGGCAGTTGCCCAGAATGCCTTCGGCTCCTCGCCTTCCCCCTTCCAATCGTTAATGTTTGCCGCGCAAACCGGACTTGACGTGCCGGCGGTCAGTCGTACATCCACCATTGCGGATAGGGCTCATTTGCAACCAGTTCCGGTGTAAGCGGCCCCGCGTCGGGCACGTAACGAATGGGGATCCATTGCGTGTCCGAAAGACCGTCTTCATATCGCGTATAGCAGCCGCACATGAAGAGGAAGAACGCCGGGTCTTCGCAAAGAACGAGCAGCAATTTCGGCAAGTTATTGGGCACGCCAAAACCGCCCGGCGGGGCGTCGTGATTGAGTTCAACAAGCTCGACGTGGGATCGAGAAAGGTCCCGAACGTGCCAGATGCAAATCAAGTTAGCCGAGTGGGGAATCTCCGCGAACGCCAGCAATTCCTCGGGCGGGAATTCCTGGCCGGGGTAATCCGCCAATCGCCCGGGTTCCGGATTTCGCAGCTCATCCAGGCCGAAATACCGGAACCCGCCGTCTCGACCTGAAGCAGCGCCGAGATCCCGCTTTATCACCGGCTCGAAGAGCAGTGCGCTGTTGTGCAGGGCGTAGAGAGCGTGGAATGGTTCACTCGCCATGCCCATGACCGATTGGAGCCACCGATGATCTTCGATGTCGGCGGGCTCGGTCGCGGAGTGCCTGACCTTTGCGAGGTATCGTCGGCCCGATCGTTGCCCGGCCGGCACGCAGATGAAGCCGGGGTCCGGGTCTTCCAACAGACGGGCCACCCGCAGGACACTCCATTCGATGTCCGAAGGCTGCTCACGCTTCTTGCCGCATTGCGGGCATTTCCCTTCCTGGGTGGCTGAAGCGGTGCAGCCGCAACGCATACAGCAGCCCAGCGCCGCGATCCTTCGCTTTCGCCTGCGTTGAAGGGAGTCTACCCAGAAGAGCGATGCAGACGCGCCCGTTCCGAGAATTGACCCGGCGAGAGCCATGAGCGGGGGATGCCCCCTGGTCCACCACTTTCTGGTTGCAGCCAATAAGAGACATACATTCAGCGCGAACAGAATTGCCCAGAAAATTCGTGATTGTCTTGTCATCTCGCGCGAATGATAACACCGGGATTGATGGATTATTTCTTCGTAAACCCGTGCCGCTCTAGCCACCTTGCCGCGTCGGCGGGCCAAGTGCTTAGGACGGGGTCGTTGCCGCCCAGGCCGAAGCCGTGGGGGCCGTGCTCGAAGACGTGCAGTTCGACGGGCACGTGGTTCTTGTGGCACGCGGCGACGAAGTTCAGGCTGTTCTCGACGGGCACCGCGCCGTCGTCGGCGGTATGGACGAGGAAACAAGGAGGCGTTTGCGGGGTCACTTGCTTTTCGTTGCTCATCAGGTCGATGAGCTGCGAGTCGGGCTTGTCGCCCAGGAGGTTCTGGCGGGAGCCGCCGTGGGTGAAGGGGTCGGTCATGGTGATGACGGGGTAGATCAGGATCGCCAGATCGGGGCGGCAGCTAAGCTGGTCAACCGGGTCCGCGGCCTTGGGGTCGCCCGCATCAAAATGCGTGGCGGCGGACGACGCCAAATGCCCGCCCGCCGAGAAGCCCAGCACGCCGATGCGCTTGGGGTCTACGCCCCATTCGCTGCTGTTCGCACGAACGGTACGGATGGCGCGTCGGACGTCGCCCAGCTCGACGGGATGGCGGTAGCCGTGGGAGCCCAGGCGGTATTTGAGAACGACGCTGGTGACGCCCAAGGTATTGAGCCACTTGGCGACGGGCTCGCCCTCGTGGCCCGCGAGGCCGCCGTAACCTCCGCCGGGGCAGACGACGAAGGCCGCGCCGGTCGCCTTGTCCTTCGCGGCGAGATAGAGCGTGATGGTGGGGATGTCCGAATCCTGCGTGCCCTTCGCGCCGGGGGCGTCGCCCTTCCACAGGCGCAGGGTCGTGGGAGGCTCGACGGCGGGCGACGCCGCGGGCGGCACATCGGCGCGGACGGCTTGGGCGAGGGCGACGAGGGCAAAAAGTCCGAGGGAGATGCAGAGTCGATGAGAAAGCATGGGGGTTCCTTGTTTTCGTTTGCCGCACGGCGCGTGCGGCGGCAAATGTATTACAAGGGCCAGGCGTATTCGTGGAGACTTGAAACGCGAGATGACGAGAGCGCCAAGTGCATGAGATGGTCGCCGATATTTCCGTGGCATGGGCGGCCCGCCCATGGCGGCGGTACTCCGCCGCATCGGCCTCACGACCCCGCTCTGCCCGACACAACCGCGAAGCCGCGAAGGGCACGAAGACAGGCGCGAAGAAAATGCGGGGAGGAGTCGCCACAGATGGACACGGATGAACACAGATGGGGACGGATTTCCCGTGACACGGGCGTCCCGCCCATGCTGGATGCGCCAGAGTTTCCGGGGAATTCTGCCGCCAACGAGTTTGGCAATTCCTACGCACCCGGCACGGGCGGGACGCCCGTGTCACGTTAGTGCTTTGCTCCTCGTTTTATCGGTGTCCATCCGTGTTAATCCGTGGCGGCAAATATTCCTCTTCTTCGCGTCTGTCTTCGCGCCCTTCGCGGCTTCGCGGTTTTCCGCACCGCGGGTTTCCGATTTGCTTCGCAGAGGTCGCTGCGCTCTTGTTTCTTCGACCGGAGTACCGGCCGAACGTCACGGAGTACCGCGACCATGGGCGGGCCGCCCATGCCACGACATGTTCTCCCACTCGCATACCAGCACGTCGTGCTTTAGACTCCCCCGGTCCATTTCCAGAGAGGTTTACTGATGACATCAGGCACCACGCTCCGAATCGCACTATCGATCCTGTTCGCCATGGCCACTTGCGGCCGCGCGGCGCGGGCGGCGGACGCGCCGCCGTTAATTGGCCGTCGGATTCCGCCGACGGGCGTGCCAGTGCCGGACGCGGACTGGACGGCGCTTGAGGCGGGGCTTGCGGAACTCGCGACGGAGATCGACGCGGCGAAGCAGGGTACGGCGATGATCGAGGTTGCGCCCGGGCAGCGCGTGAAGGCGGCGGCGCTGTTGGCGGACGTGGAGATCTATCGCAACGCCGTACGGTACGCGCTGGCGTATGACGAGTTCTTTAAGGCGGATGAAATTGGCAAGGCCAGGACGCTTCTGAACGAGGGGCTTGAGCGGGCCAAGTCGCTGCACGCGGGCAAGGCGCCGTGGACGTCGGCGACGGGGCTCGTGGTGCGCGGGTACGTGTCGAAGATTGATGGGTCGGTGCAGCCGTATGGGATGGTCGTGCCCGAGTCGTGGGCGAAGGACCCGGCGCGCAAGCGTCGGCTGGACATCTGGTATCACGGGCGCGGGGAGACTCTGAGCGAAGTCAATTTTCTGATGGATCGGGAGAAATCCCGCGGCGAATTTACGCCGCGGGACGCGTTCGTGCTGCATCCGTATGGGCGATATTGCAACGGCAACCGCTTCGCGGGCGAGGTGGATACGTTCGAGGCGCTGGAGAGCGTAAAGAAAAACTATGCGATCGACGACGACCGCATTCTGGTCCGCGGCTTTTCGATGGGCGGGGCGGCGTGCTGGATGTTCGCGACGCACCACGCCGGCCTCTGGGCCGCGGCCGCGCCGGGGGCGGGGTTCAGCGAGACCGCCGGGTTTTTGCACATCACGGACTTGTCGAAGGTGCCGTGGTATCAGCAAAAACTCTGGCATCTCTACGACAGCACGGATGTGGCGATCAACCTGTTCAACTGCCCCACCGTCGCCTACAGCGGCGAGCTGGACGGGCAGAAGCAGGCCGCGGACATGATGGTGAAGGCGTGCGGCAACGTGGGGATCGATCTCGCCCATGTCATCGGCGCCGGGGCGCACCACAACTACACGCCGGAGGGGAAAGAAGAGCTGAATCGGCGGCTCGATGCGATCGCGGAGCGCGGCCGCAATCCGCTGCCGACGCGGGTGAAGTTCGCCACCTATTCGCTGCGGTACAACACGATGGATTGGGTCACGATCGATGCGCTCGAGCACCATTGGGAGAAGGCGACGGTTGACGCGGAGATTGTGAATCTGAATGCGGTTCAACTCGCTACGCGGAACGCGGCGGAATTGACGCTGGCGATGCCGGCGGGCTCATGCCCGCTGGACATGACACGAAAACCGAAGGTCAAGCTCGACGGCCAGGAATTAATGGGCGCGCCGGTGCTGTCCGATCGATCGTGGGTCGCGCACTTCCACAAGACCGGCAGCAAGTGGGAAACGGTCGAATCAACCGAGGATGCCGGGCTCCGCAAACGGCACGGCCTGCAAGGCCCGATCGACGACGCGTTCATGGATTCGTTCATCATGGTGACGCCGACGGGCAAGCCGCTGAACGAGCAGACCGGGGCGTGGGTGAATGGCGAGGCGGCGCACGCGATCGAGCACTGGCGGCGGCAATTCCGCGGCGAAGCCCGTTTGAAAGACGACACGGCCGTTTCGGATGCGGACATCGCCAGCAGCAATCTCGTGCTCTGGGGCGATCCATCGAGCAACAAGGTGCTGGCGAAGATCGCCGACAAGCTGCCGATCAAGTGGGACGGGCAGGCGGTGATCGTCGGGGAGAAATCGTACCCGGCGGCAAAGCACGTGGCGGTACTGATCTATCCGAACCCGCTGAACCCCAAGCGGTATGTGGTGCTCAACAGCGGCTTCACATTCCGCGAATACGACTACGAGAACAACGCCCGGCAGACGCCGAAGCTGCCGGATTGGGCGGTGGTGAATGTGGAAGTGCCGGCGTCGGCGACCAGCCCTGGCGGGATCGCGGGGGCGGGATTATTTGGGGAGAAGTGGGAAGCGGAGGGAAGGAGCCAGGAGCCAGAAGCCGGGAGCCAGAATGGAGGAGCGGGCGGTAAGCAGTAGGCAGGAAATCGGAAATGCAATTGAAGTGCTCG
>JAQGHP010000416.1 GCA_028288775.1 Phycisphaerales bacterium
GTCGTCGGAATAGCAATCTCTCGGTTCCGCAAACGGTGGAAAAACAAAGACGCGCGTCCGATGCGGACGCGCGTCCTTATTTGTTCCGCGGAATCAATGCCGCATTGATTGTCGATCTCACTGCTGCGGCGCATTCCCCGAGCCGCGGATGTGTGCGCCGGCCGTGATGGCCTCATCCGCCCCGGCCAGGGCCTCGGCGTGCCGCAGATGCTGACCGATCTTCTCGTCGGTCTGCTGCGCGTACTGCTTGAGCTGCGCGTTCTGGGTCATCGCAATGGCGTCGCGGTATTGAAGGCGGTCCTTCACATGATCGGCAACCATGCCGTAGAGGAAGTGACGGTCGAACTCAGTGCCGTTCTTCTTCTCGAGCGCGGAGACCATCGCCTGGTGTACTTCGTTGAGCTGGCCGGGCCACTGCACGCCCGCCTGCTGGGCGATCTGCCGCAGTTGCTCGTTGGCCGCGGTGTGGTCTTGCACGAGCATCTGGGCGAACTGCTTGAGCTGCGGATTGGTGGCTTTTTGCTGCGCCACCTTTCCTATCGCGACCTCGGCCATATTCCCTTGCGCGGCGTCCATGATGAAGTGCTGGTCGACTTCCTTGGGGCTCATGTCGCCGGGCTTTTGCAGGTCGTTCACGATGCTTCCGGGCATGTTGGCGTTGTCATGAACGGCCTGTCCCGCGCGATCCGCGGCCCCGCGGGCGGCTTGCCCGGCCTGGTCGGCCGCGTTGCGGGCGTTGTCACCGGGGTTCTGGGCGATCGTCCACGCCTGACAGGACAGCACGGCTGCCGCGGTAATGCCCGCGGCCTTCAACAGAGGGTTCCTCATGGCGGCTCCTTCAATCGACACACCCGCGCCGGTGATCGGCCGGCGCGGGTAGATAAGAATTTGAAATGCCCGGCGGGTACGTCCGATCAGCCCCGCCGGGCCAACAATGCGAATTACTTACTGATTCTGGTTCACGGGCGTGAAGTGGAACTTCTGGCCCTTGACGGCGACGCCCGCCTCGAAGCCGCCCTTAGGCAGCACGAAGACCTGCACGCCGTTATTGAACTGGGTCTGCGCCGCGGCACCGGCCTTCACGATCGTGGCGGTGGCATCGGCGCTGAATGAGAAGACGTTGTTGCGGAGCTTGTTGAAGGCGTCTTCGGACTGGAAGACGAGGAGCTCGGCATACGTCGCGCCCCCGGCCTGCAGGCCGACTGAACCTTCCGTGATCGTCACGGTGCCGACCAACTGGCCGTTCTGATAGGCGTACCCGCGGCCGTGCGCGCCGCCGATACCCAGCGAAGCTTCGCCGACCTCGGGGAAGATCACATAAGCGTACGCACGATTCAGCAAGTCGCGTGTGCTCGGATCCTGGGCTTGAATCCGCTCCAGCGCGGCCTTCGCCTCGTCCTGCATGGCGACGCGGTCGCCGGGGGAATTGGGGCTGTTCGTCGTGCAACCTACCAACGGGGCGGCAAACAAGGCCAACAGCGGGAACAAAACTTTACGCATGACGATACCTCCACGATCAAAGGAACGACGCGAGTGCGGTTTAGGCCTCACGGTGTCGGAATAACCGACGGAAATCTATTCGACACGTTTACGACAAGGATGTGTGAGAGCAAAACCGGGGCCGACTGGACGAATTCACGCGGAACCCGTTGAGCCCGTCACGCGGACCGCGGCAAGGCGTCGTGTGGGTCGAAGGAATGGCAGAGTTTGGCTGAGGTGCGCAACACGACGGGTGCGCAGCTTCAGCGGGGTAATGAATTGCGTCGCAGTGAAAGGAACTTATGGCTGGACGAGCTGCACCGAAAACAGCGGGCTGGTCAGGAGATTGGTCTGCACGAAATTCATGCCTTCCACCTCGGCCAGGATCACCGCGCCGTTGCCTGCGTGCGTCTTGCGAACGGTGCCGGTGAGCACGCTCGCCGCGGCCGTGGTCCCGCTTGTGAACACCATCGGCGACGGGTTCTTGTGCGGCTGCTGAATGAGAAATATTTCGCCCGGCCCCTTGAGATCGAGATGGACGACGTCGCCGTCGCTGTCGCGGAAGGTGACGTGTTTGCCGTGATGGTAGACGTAGGTGAAGACGAGGTCGCTGGCCGTGCCGAGGCCTTTGCCGTCAAACGGGTTGCCCGCCGCATCCTTGACGATGTGCGCGCCCAGGCCCTTCACGCGAATGGTGCGGAAGAACTTCCATGCCTTGAACGGGGCGCTGGGGATGAGCGTTACGGTCTGCGTCGCGTCGTCGTAGACCGCCGACGTGATGACGACCTTGTTGTTCTTGTAGGGAGAAACCTTCGGCCGCGCGAGGAACGGGAGGAACGAGAACCCGTCGCTGCTGCTCGAGCCCTGGGTAACGCGGCCGACGGAATAGTCGTGAATGTCCTGCGCGGAAGTCGGGTCCAGCGCCTCGTTGAACTTCATGACGATGCCGGTGCAGGCCGTCGCCGACCCCTGGAGCGTTACGCCCAGGAGGCGCGGCCCGCCGGAAAGCAGCCTGCGATCTTCCAGCCGCTCGACCAGCGGCGCATCAAAAAAGGGTGTGCGGTCGGTGGGGAAAGTAGACGGCGGGTGGGGGTACGTCATAGGCGCGGTTTCCGAGATCGCCCCACCGGCGCGGGGCGACCGAACGGAATGCTACCCGAGCGTTAAGGCCCAGCAAAGCGCCCGGGCCCGGCGGACGAAAGGTTTCTTTCGTTGGCGCTCAATGGTGGAGCAGGCATTCTTGTCGGTCTCGGGTTAGGGAATTGAGGCATTTTCCGACAATGGGGCTCGCGACAGACAAAAATGTCCGCCCCACCAGAAAGTATTGACACCCCTCCTCCGCCCGCCGAATATCCCGGCCGGGGGTTATTCTTCCTTGCCGTCGCAAGGTCCTGCTTTTCGCGAAGGAGCAACAATGGTTCGTCGAAATCCTCTCGTCTGGGGCGTGGTGTTCGGGCTCGGGTTTGCCGGCGTCACGCTGGTGTCGCACCCCATCCAGCGGGCCGCGGCCCAGGCGCAGCCGACGCCCAGTGGGCATGCCGCGGCAGTCATCGATTCCAAGGACATCAGCCTCGATCAGGCCCATGCCGCCCTCGAAGCCGCGGCACGCAAGGCGGTCGAGACCAAGACCAAGATGGACATCGCCGTCGTCGATGCGGGCGGAAACCTCAAGGCCTTCGCCCGGATGGACGGCGCGTGGCTCGGGTCCATCGACATCGCCATCAAGAAGGCGAAGACCGCCCGATATTTTGACATGCCCACCGGCGAAATCGGAAAGCTCAGCCAGCCTGGTGGGCCGCTTTACCAGATCGAAGTCTCGAACGGCGGCCTGATCACCTTCCCCGGCGGAGTCCCCATCAAAGCCGCGGACGGAACCATCATCGGCGCGATCGGCGTCTCCGGCTCCAGCGTGGACAACGACCACACCGTCGCCGCCGCGGGG
>JAQGHP010000005.1 GCA_028288775.1 Phycisphaerales bacterium
GGCGCAGCGCCGGGGGTCGCGGCCGGGGCCTTGCCCTCGCGGGCGTCGATCCACTGCTGCAGCGCGGTCTTCTCGTCGTACTGCACGTCGCTTCGCGCCACGGTGCAGCTCGTCGGGCCTGAGAATCGCACGACCGCAAGGTTCACCCCCGCATCGTGCAACGTCTGGCGGATTTCATCGAGCGTCACGGCCTGAAACGGCGCGCTTCCCGTAAGACGAGCGATCGTCAACTCCGCGACGGGGGCGAACGCTTCGCGGTCGGAATCGGCCCAGCGGCAGATCTGCCGCAACTTCACTTCCGACCCGCTCACCGTCGCCTCGGCGCGCATCTCGAGCGTCGCGCCGGCGGCGAAGCGCGCGGTGCCCGGCACGAATCGCTCCGTTGCGACGGGTTCCGGGGCCGGGGCATCCTGCCCGCGGGCCCATTGGTGCAAGAGCGTCTGCGTCGCCCACGCCAGAAGGGTCAGGGCGATGAGGAACTGGACTTTCTTGCGATTGCTGATTGGCCTGCCGTTCATCATGGGGGCGACCTCCGTGTCGCGGGAAAGTAGTTGTCAATTTCCAGTTGTCAGTTGTCAGTGAAGGAGGCGGAGGTGATGAAGCTGCATATCCGCTTCCTTTACTGGCAACTGACGACTAAAAATTGGCAACTATTCAAGCCTTATCCCTTCCGCAGATTGCCGATGACCTGGAGCGCCTGGTCGGCGGTCTGGATGGATTGGCTGTTGAGTTCGAACGATCGCTGGGTCTTGATGAGCGTGACCAGCTCTTTGACGGGATCGACGTTGCTGGCTTCGAGGAATACGCCGAGGGTTTGGCCTGCGCCGTTTTGGCCGGGGTTGCCGGTGAGGGCTTTGCCCGAGGCTTCGGTCGTGACGTAGATGCTCCCGCCCAGGAGCTTGAGACCCTGGGGATTGGGGAATTGCGTGATCTGCAATTGCCCCGCCTTCTGCTTCACGGTGGTTCCGCTGCGGATGTATTCGATGGTGCCGTCGAGGCCGATGCTGATGTCGGTCGCGTTGGGGGGGAGCGTGATGGGCGGGATGACTTTGTAGCCGTCGCCCATTCCGAGCACGAGTTCGCCTTTCTCATTTACAAAGAAGTTGCCGTTGCGGGTGTAGCCCGTGCCGCCGAGCGAATCGAGGATTTTGATTCCGAAGAACCCGTTACCCTGAATGCCGGCGTCGAGTCCGCGGTTGGTGCTTTCAAGGCTCCCCTGCTCGAGATCGAGCTGGGTGTTGCTGATCTTCGTGCCGAGGCCCACGAAGATTCCGGCGGGCGCGAGATCGCCCGCCGCGTCGCTCGTTCCCGGCTGCTTCATTTGGAGGTAATAGAGGTCTTCGAAATTTACCCGGCTGCGCTTGAACGCGGTCGTTTCCGCGTTGGCCAGGTTGTTGGCCACCACGTCGATGCTCGTAGAAAGAGCCCGAAGCCCGGAGGCGGCAGAGTAGAGTGCGGTGATCGCCATTCAAGATGCCTCGTCAGAGATGCCGGCTCCGCCGGACCGTCCGGTTAATTATCGGACGGAAGAGGGGAAAGAGATTAGGGGATCAGGGTTCGGGGTTCAGGGGTCGGGGTTCAGGGTTCAGGAGGGAAGTGATTGCGTCAATTTTCACTTTGCAGTTAGCACTTTGCAATCACTGACGAAGCAAGTGCAAAGTGAAAATTGGCGGAGGGGGTTCACGGCCGCTCTGCGTTTCCTGAACCCCGACCCCGACCCCTGAACCCTCCATCACTACGCGATCTTTCCCACCTCATTGACCAGCTTCTGAAGCGTCTGGTCCTGGCTTTGGATCATGTTGGCGTTGGCTTCGAGCTGGCGCTGTGCGTCCATCAGCTCGGCCAGCTCGGTCGTCGGGTCGACGTTGGAACGTTCGACAAATCCGCTATGAACTGTGCCCGTGGCGGGGCGGAGTTGCTTGATGTCGGGATGGTTGAGCATCGTGCCGCCTTGCTTGGACAATTTGGATCGATCGGGCACGTCGAACAGCCCGATGCGGCCGGCGGGTTTGCCGTCCTGCGTGATCTGGCCGTCGCTGCTGACGGACAGCGCCGCCCCCACTTCCAGCCGAATCGGCTGGCCCTTGGAATCTAGCACGCGTTGGCCTTTGGAATTGGAGATGATCAGGTCCCCGTCTCGGTTGACCATGAACCGCCCGTCCCGAGTGAGATGGGTTTCCTTGCCGTTCGAGACGGCGAAGAACCCATCCCCTTCGACCGCGAGGTCGAGATTATTGTTGCTGTGCTCGAGGTCTCCCTGATGGGAATCGACGAGCGTCGGCGTTGAAAAAAGTCCGCCGCCGATGTGCTCAAGCACCGGATCGCTCCAGTCGCCCGGACGGCGATGTTCCTGCAGCGCGGTGCCACGTTCCTGGAAGAGTGCGAGGTCGCGCTTGAAGCCGACGGTTTCGGAGTTCGCGAGGTTGTTCGCCAGGACGTCCTGCCGGTAGGAATTGGCCATGACGCCCGAAGCGGAGAGATACAGTCCGTAAAGCATGCGAATCCTGGAGGTGAATCCTGAGTTTCAGGTTGTAAGTAACGGCCCTGTTGCGATGGCGCGAGGTGGAGTTCACTGGTCCGCGCCTAGGGCGTTCCGAATAGCCGCCGGGAGTCTTGAGTGAACCACGGCGTTGCATTACGAGGCCGCGCATCCGGATCGGAATTGAGATGGCCTACTGCAACATTCTCTGACGGACGCCCAGTCACTTTGAGCGCTTCGTCCCAATGCATGGCGGTGGCGAGGCGGGCGAGTTCCACAATCCGCTCGCCGAGTGTCAGTGACGACAAATCCATACAACGCTCCGGTTAGCCTTTGGAGCGCCATATCAACAGCCGTGCCAATGCGGCCTTGCTAAAATATATGAACTTGCCGACGCGATGGGATGAATTGATGCAAAATTCTACAGCGCAGTCACTTACGAATTCATACGACGCCCAGTTTTCCCGGGGGCTCTGACAGACATCTCGATTGCACCCTTCGCTCGCGCCAAGCAGGAATTGCGGCCCATGGGCGAAAACTGCAACGCCTCTTCCTGGTCATTCGCAAGTCTGGGATGGTCAACAAAGGCTAACTCACCAGACGGGCATGTGGACTTCTCCGACTTCCAGAACCGCCTCACCTGCCGGCCCGTGCAAACTGAAATGAATGCCTTGAAATCCCGCCATGGGATCAACCTTATGCGTCAGGGAATGTTCGCGGCGCCGCGCGCAACCTGCACGCCCAGTGCCGTGCCTGCGATGGTGCCGGGGCCGGGGTGGCACGCGGAAAATATTGCCGCCCCGATCAGAACGGCCGGATCGGTATGCCCCGCGGTGCGGGCAACAGCCGCCCCCAGGCGGGCGACGCGGAGCCGATCTTTCAACATCCCCGAACGCAGCAGGCGCTGCATGCGTTCGACGTCGTGGATGCCGACGGCGAGCGGCGCGGCATCCTTAACTGTCGCCGCCGAACTGATGGCAGTGAGAGCGCGCACGTCCTCGACTCCCGCCAGAAGGAGCAACGACGGCACCCCCAGCGCCTCCGCCAGATGAATGATCGTCGAGAGGCGCGGATCGCTGGAGCCGGTCTCAATTTGGGCCACCGTGGCGCGCGATACATCGGCCCGCGAGGCCAATTCCTGCTGCGTCACGCCTGCCACCGTTCGCGCTGCCACCAGGTTTTTCGCCAGCACCGCGTCGGCGGATTCGCGGGTCGGAGCGGACACAAAAGCGTTCATACAACACTCGTCAGTTCATGCCCGGCTGCAACTGACGCAACCAAAGCTCCCTGCGAACGGACTCCTGAGCTTGCACGTACGCGAATTGGTACATCCATGCCCACGAAAACGGAACAGCAGCCACCGGGATACACGCCGGAAGATAGACGACTTCCGCCAACTGCGGCTGAACTTCGTCCCAAGTTCGTCCCGTGTCTTGTATCCGCCCGTCATTGGTTCGCTGCTGTTCCATATGGATAGCACCTGACTCCCTACAACATCTACAATTCATGTAGGAGTTATAGGAAGAATATCGGCTTGAGTTTGGTAAGTCAACTCCGAAATCTGGCGTTCGTGTCCAGTTTAATGGACGAAACTGCGTTAGTCCCCCATAACACCTACCTGAATATAGTGAATTTAAGCTTATTAAATGCAATGGTTTACATTGCGCCCATCGCGCCAATTCCGATGGACATTGCCTGCATTCTCCTTGCCTTGAGCGCGTCACGCTCGCTAGGGTGTTTCGTGTCAGGTGCCCGCAAGCGGCACCCTTCGCAAACACCTACTTACCTGCCACGGCGTGGCAAGGAGCAGATATGAGCACGATGACCAGCGATCGCGGAATGATGATGGGAATGCCGTCCATGGGCATGGGTGGCATGGCCATGGGTCCGATGATGCCCGGCATGGGCACGATGAATCCCATGATGAACATGCCGATGGCCGGCATGATGGGCCAGATGCCCGCGATGATGGCCCCCCGCTGTTCCATGAAAATGGAGAAATGTCCCGGCGGCATGATGGTCGCCTGTACCGCCGACGACAAGACCACCGCCATGATGATGCAGAATCTCTGCAACATGATGGCCGGCGGCATGTGCTCGATGTGCTGCATGATGAACGGCATGATGACCTGCTGCTGCAACCTGGGCGCGATGGGCATGTGCAAGATGGAAATGATGGAAATGGGCTGCCGCATGACCTGCACGAGCGGCGACAAAAACTGCGAAAAGATGATTCAGGCCTGCTGCGACTGCATGAACCAGATGATGATGCCCGGCATGACGTGCTGCATGATGATGAACGGCATGCCCGTCTGCTGCATGGTGATGTAAGGCGCTCTATACCGCGGGAATCAAGGCTCGTGCTTGACCATCGCGGTCTCGGTGGACTGCGGGCCGCGCAGGTGCTGCAGCAGCGCCTCGCGCTGCCCGACGGTCATCGGCTCGAAGGCGAGCGACAGCGTCTTGTCGGCGATTTTCACCCCCGTGATCCGCACCGGCAGGCTGCGGGAATTGTGGCCGACGCGCTCGGGCAGAAATAGGACGGGCTCGGACGGCTCATCATGCAGGATATTTTCGAGCAGCTCGGCCATCGCCAATGAAACCGCCGGCCCGTTCGCGCATCCGGACGCGTCGATGTCCACATCGTCGCGGAGCTGTAAAACCTTTTCGTCCATCGCGGGCAGCAGTTTCTGCGCGTAGCCGTTGAAGTACGTCCGCGGGAGCGGCAGCGTGCCCGCCATCACCCGCGCCACCTTCACCGACAGCTTCCCGTCCTTTTCGATTCCCACATCGAAATGAATGCTCACGACCGTATCCCAATCCCTGGCGGTGCCGGCGAGGATGAGCTGATTGTCTTCCAGCACTATCACCGGGTCCGTGACGTACTTGCTGAACCGCTCCTTCCAGCCGAACTTCTGCTCCCACTTGGCGAGAAACGCGTTGATCTCCTCTTCCGTCAAATCGATCTTTACCAGATCCCCCGGCGAGGTCGCCGGCGCACCGCCCGCCGACCCGGCGTGCAACGCGCGCAGCTCCGATTCCCGCGATGACTGCTTCGCATCGCGGTACATCTCGATGAGCTTCTGATCCATCTGATTGGCCGCCGCCGCAAGCGCGACGGGGTCGCCCTTGGGCCGCGGATACCACGCCGGGGTCGTGTGCAGCCGGCTCCGCACGAACAGCGGCACCACCACCACAATAACCACCAGCAGCACCGCCAGGATCAGCAGGCGTCGAAGGAATTTCTTCATGAACGACTCGTTTTCCACACGCACGCGGCACGACTCTCCGCACCCGCTTCTCAACACGCCCATTTGCCCAAAGGGCCGTGAAACCCGGCACAAATCCCCCCACCATCACCCCTTCTCCCCGCCCGGCTGTCGGGGAAGGGCATTTCTTTAGGGCCGTCGCGACGACGCCGCTACACTAAGCGGAATGGCCGCGCGCGACCAAATCTTCCGTTCTCCCACACCCGGCGATGCGCCCCGGGAAACGGGCTGGACTCGCGCCTCGGACGCCAGTACAGCCACTGACGCATATCGGCGCAAAGCCCGCCACATCCGCAAACTGTATGGCGATAACCCGGCTCGTCTCCACCACTGTTTGCGGGAATTATGTCGCCAACAGGATGCGAAAGCCGCCGGCCCGACACAATTTGCGACTGGCGCCCCCCGCCGCGCAGGCTCTTCGGACCTCCGCCGACTCGCATCTCGTGCGGCCCGCAACGCCTATGTTCCCATTGACGCCAATCGTTCCCGGGCGGCAGTGGATTGGTTCGCCGACCGCGTTGCCGCACAGCTCGACCAATCGCCGCAAGTCCTGCATTATTCACAGCGGGTTGCGCTCCTCAAGGACGCCGCCCGGCTGGGCATCGACCGCTTCCCTGCCAACTTGATGATCGCCACGCTCCAGCACGAACGCCAAAGTTCTGCTTTGCCGATCTCCGTGGACAGGCCGGAAGAATCCATACTCCCACGGTTCGTCCTTCCCGCAGTTATCGGCGGCATTCAAGCCGCCATCGTTCTTGCTGCGTGGTGGGTTCTACACACCTAATTCGGACAACGGAGAGATTCGCATTTGTGGTCCAGGCTTTCAGCCTGCAAATGCAGCCAGAAAGGCTGCACCACAAGCGCATTGTTGTGCGGCCGTCAGATCCGTGCTTACTACTGCGGCCGTGAGTCGTGGGCGATGTACGCCACTCGAATCGCGCCCGCGGCATCTTCCAGAATCAACTCCGCCTGCTGCGACGCCTGCGGATAAAGTCGGCTGCCAAATAGATTCAGACACGCGTGGATCATCCCACTTTTCATTCGATAATCCGCACACACTCCGCAAGTGCGAACGCGCTGGGCGTATGCCTCTCCCTCGTCGCGCAGAGGGTCGCAACCGCACGTGACGATCAGCGCCTCGGGCATAAGCCTCAGATCAGCTTCATTCATACGTAACGGCGACGCCTCCGGCCTACTCCAATCCTCGCGATTCGGAAGATAGAAACTCCGAAACGTCTCCACCGCCTTGCGCGTCAGCAGGTATCCGTCACCCCATTGCCGGTACGAGGGGTAGTCGGCATTTGCGATGTCGGTTGAAGGATAGAACAGCGCCTGAAACAGCACCGGCAACCCCTCCCGGCGAGCATCGAGTGCCGCCACCGTGGCAAGATTCCCACCCGCGCTATCTCCCGCGACGGCCAAGCGCTGCCCGTCGCCGCCGAACGCGGGCGCGTTGGCCGCAGTCCACCGGATGACGACGCGCGCGTCATCCAGCCCCGCTGGGAACGGGAACTCCGGCGCCAGCCGATACGCCACGGAAACGACGATCGCCGGGATGCGGTTCGCCAATCCGCGTGCGATGGCGTCATACGATGCGATGCCCCCGAGCGTCCACCCGCCCCCGTGGAAGAACACCACGACGGGAAGCTTCCCGTCCCGCGCCAGCCGCCGGTCGGCGGGCGTGTAGATGCGCGCCGGGATCAGTCGAACCGGGGCGGGGATCAATACGTCGCGAACGCCTTCCACCGCCTCAACTTCGATAAGTGCCGGCGTCATCGCTTCGCGCTGCGCCCGCAGCCCGGCGACGCTCGCCGCCGTCATCGTGTCCAGCGGATTGCCAATGCGATTCAAGTCATCGAGATATTGCTGCACCTCCGGCGTCGGCCGTTCGGTCGCGGCCTGCGAACTGGTTCGCGTCTCGGTCATTCTCGACTCCGGTGGTGGGTGAATTCCCTATTTTTCGCGCGGCCAAAGCCCGTTCGGACTCAACCGTTTAGCCGCCCCGCTTGCGGGGCGCTTCTCCGAGCGCTCCCGGAAGCGCCCCGCAAGCAGGCCGGCCAAGAGACCCCGCCCGTGTTCTGCCGCTTTTGTGGTGCAGGCTTTCAGCCTGCACCACAATGCGGGTCCATGGGCAAGGCGCGGCTTGACCGAGTTCGCCGAAGTCCCATGCCACAAGGATTTGAAGCCACTTCCAAACCAACACTCGATTCCCGATGCACCAGAAGAACCCTTTGCCCTCCATCCGTCAGCGCAAAATATCCGGCCCTCTCCCCTGTGCGTTTGCCGTATAACGCATGGCATGAACCCCTCTCCCCTGCACATCCTGCTCACCGGGGCCGGCAGCGGTCTGGGCCGGGGCCTGGCCCTTGCCCTGGCCGGCAACGGCCATCATCTTTTCCTGATCGACAAGAATGGGGAGGCCGCCAACGAGACGCGAGGCTTGCTCGGCCCCGCCGCCGATCGCGCCTCGGCCCACGCTTTGGACGTTACCTCCTCGGCCCAGATCGAAGCGTTGTTGGCCTCACTGGGCGATCAGCGGATCGACGTCCTCATGAACAACGCCGGCCTCCAATACGTCAGCCCGATTGAAGATTTCCCCGAAGAAAAGTGGGACTTGCTGATGGACGTGATGCTCAAAGGCCCCTTCCTGCTCACCAAAGCCGTGCTGCCCCGGATGCGCCGCAACGGCTTCGGGCGGATCATCAACATCGGCTCGATCCACTCGCTCATCGCCTCCCCGCTCAAGGCCGCCTACGTCGCCGCCAAGCACGGCCTGATCGGCTTCACCAAGACCGCCGCCCTGGAAACCGCCGACGCCGAGATAACCGTCAACACCATCTGCCCCGCCTACCTCCGCACCCCGCTGGTGGACGCCCAACTCCAAGCCCAGGCCCAGGCCCGCGGCATCACCGAGCAACAGGTGATCGACCAGATTATGCTAGAGCCGATGCCCAAGCGGCGATTCATCACAATAGAAGAAGTCGCCGCCGCGGCAGAGTTCCTGATGAGCCACGAGGCCCGCAACATCACCGGCCAAACTCTCACCATCGACGGCGGCTGGGTCGCACACTAAGAAGTTGCTTCCGCCCACCCCACCCCCTCCCCGCCGGCACAGCCGCTTCCGTTTATCCTAATCTTAATCCGTCTGATCCCCCCGGCCCCCCGCCGTTCTGAGCAGACGAGAGTAGGATCAAGCCCCAGCATCAACCCCGGCAGATGGCTTTGTCCCAACGATCGTTCATCTCCCACACTGCCAACCCCATTTTCACCAGCGCCAATGCCACTTTTGAATGATTTGAATGATTGTGAACGATTTTTTCAGCGGGGTATTGGCCCGCCCCGCCACGCCCCCCGCCCGCCCAGCGCGCCTGACCGGTCCGCCGCACGACCCCCGATCGATACGCCAACCCCCACCCTCATTTCCAGCCCGCGGCAGCGGTTTCGCCACCCGTTTTGACCGATTTTGACCGATTTAAAGGCACTTTTCACAACGAATTTGATAAAAATACCACGGCCCCGAACGAAATTCGGCCCCCATTCCGCCCTATAGCCGCCCCGCCCGCCGCATGCCTCAGGAATGTCGCACTTTGTCGCAGATTCGCTGTTTTTCGTTGCGTTTTCTTGCGAAAATCGCCGCAATCCCAGACTCATCAATAGGTTATGAAAACAGGGCAAATGTCACAGTGCGACATTTGCCGTAACCCACTCTGCGAATGGCATTTAGGCATGTTTTATCCATATCGTCTCCGAAGCATACTCCTCAAATTTGCGGTATTTTGCGGTGATTATCGTCTCCTAACCCGCTCCGCGGAAAACCCTGCGGGACCCCTGTCGCCTGCCGTCGCCCCACCGCCGCAGAAAACGGCCGGCTCTGAATTTCTTCCGACACCACAATTTAATTCAGAGCCGTCCCGCCTTTACTGCCGTTTCAAATTTTGGGCTCGGCGGGTTGGCGTGTCTTCTGGGCGGGCACCGTCCCGCATTCCGGGCATCGGTCGGGGGTGGCGCGGAGATCGTAGCTGCACACCCGGCAAAATCCTTGACGAGGACGGTCCCACCATCTTGCAACACCGAAGCCCAGCATGAACGTGGTTGACGCGACTATCCAAAGCAAGTCCATGGCGTGCTCGGATGTCTCCGAATAGTCCCACCCGTTCGGAACTTCAAACCACTTGAGTCTGTAGTTTGCGTCGCCCGGCTCAACCTCCTGGCCCCTGTTAATCCATTTTCGGCAGACCGCATAGCCCTGGTCGAATCCCAATTGATACCATTCAACGTATGAGGCGGACCCGTGCGGCGGGTAGATATCCACGGTCAGCAGCCAATGGTAACTCGCAATCCAAAGCGCGCACGCCCCCACGCACACCACAAGCGCAGACACGAAGGTGAACCGAGGCCGCAACATCCCCGCCATGATACCGATGCCCCATAAAAAACCGCCCGCGGGCGAAAAGGAAAAGGTTGAGCGCAAATTGGGGCGCAGAACCGAGAAGGGGAACCGGAGCCGAAAAGGCCAAGAAGCTGATAATTGGCTTATGACCCCTTTTCTGGCCCCATGAACAAGCGGCTTTAGCCGCGAATCGCGGGCGCGGCGTCCGTGCCACAGGGGTTGTGAAACCGCTTCTTAGCGACCTTTGTCCACCTCGGGCACGTCCCGCAGGCGAAAGACGTCCCTTAAATTTCCATGAGTCTCGAATAACAGGAGCGAGCCGTCGGGGCTCACGGACGCGCCATACTCCTCGAGGATTTGCGTCCTAACACCGCTTTTTAAGTCCCAGAATTCCAGCTTTGAGTTGAAGGGCATCAACAGTGCCCATCGTCCCTGAGGGCCGACCTGGCAGTCGTAAATGTCGGAACCAACCTGCCGCTCCAGCTTTCCCGTCTGGGCATCGTATATCCGTGCCGGTTCGAATTTCAGTTGGGTCCCGCTCGTCACTGCGATACGCGAGCCGTCAGCGGAGAATCGAACATGAACCGCGGGACCACTCATGTCATCGTACTGCACCCGGTTGAGAACCTTCCCCGTTTCAGTCTCAACGAGGGTGTAGCCGTGCCCCCGCGGAATCAGAAGGCGACGGCCGGTGGGATCGAACGATACCCTGACGTCCTCGAAATGATATTCGTATTCGATTTCGATCGGCGGGCAGATTTCTTTTCCCGAATCGGCGTCGAAGATGTGGATCAACCCGTCGTCGGTAACGATCCGCTTTCCCCCCGGGTCGAACACCGCCGAGCCCGGCGACTGCTCGTGCCGCAGCGAAAATGTCGGTTTTGCCTGATCCCGGCGCCAGACCGTGACGGCGTCATGATGATCGGCGATCGTGATGAACCGCGTTCCATCCGGACCGAGCGAAGCAAAACCGAGTTTGCCGTCCGTCGCCTTGGTCGCCGAAAGGAGCTTGGAGCTCGAAACGTCCCAGATGCGGAATTCCTTATCGTCCGCCGTGAACGCCATGCTCCCGTCGGCGCTCAGGCCGTAGTATTTGATGGCGTCCTGACGAAGCGATTTGGAAAGCGGCTCCAGCGTTCGGGAGTTCCACACCCTGACGGCGGCACCCTCGCACGCGATGAACGCGCGGGAATCATGGCTAAAGATCGGTGCCCCGTACCCGGCCCCGTCGGCGACCGGGCCGACGCGCTCGAAGGCGGGAAGGTGAACGGGTTCGTGCCGCTCCGCCTCGCGTGATTGCTCCCCCGCGAGCAGACGCGTGACAGGCCAACGCCCGCCGAAGCCCAATACCATCGCGGCGAACGCGAGGCGTGCCGCGGCCAGACGGTGCGCACGGCGATGATGCGGCTGTCGTCTCATGTTGATCCTCCGAATACGGGACTATTGTCTTGGTCGCGTCGACGGTTGCCATAGTGTTCGATTTTTGATGTCATTGATCTTCTTGTCCAAGTTAACATCATTGGCCATCGGATTGCACGCCTGATAAGCCGCCTGAAGTAGAGCGTTCATTTTTATCAGTTCAGTTTTTTCGTAATCAGCATAATATCCATAGACGGCATTATGCCTGCTGTTCCATGCAGGGCTCCCGTTGTCCTTGACGCAGAAAGCGGGACGCAGACGCAGAAAGCGGGACAGGTCCAATATTGAAGGATCGGGCGGCGTCGCTCAGCCTCCGCCCATGCCTCGACAAGCCCGATATGCTCCCGGCGGAATCATTTACCACGTGCTCAATCGCTCGGCGGGACGCGCGGAGTTGTTCTCCAGGCCGCGGGACGATGCGGCGTTCGTCCGCGTGTTGGCACGTATCATGGGGTGAACCCGCCGCAGACCTCGGCCGAGGAAGCTGCGATCGATCCGGCGCTGCTTGAAGCACAGTCGCCCGTGCGGGAGCGAACGATGGACGAGGACGATGGAATCGCTTCTGAACCTGGGTCCATTGCGGAAGACCGGACG
>JAQGHP010000063.1 GCA_028288775.1 Phycisphaerales bacterium
TGGACCCAGCTGCGGGGTTGATCGATCCGGCGCTGCTCGACGGCCTGGTGGATCATGCCGAAGCGCACGACGACGTCGAGCTCTGCTTCGTCCCCGCGGCCCCCGGGCTTGGGGGCGCGCTGCTCCGCACCGGACTGCTCGACCGCCTCGCCGCGGCCAAAGCGCACGGCGGCCGGTTCCTCCATTACCTCCCTGACCAGGTCAGCCGCGAGCCACTCGCCGGCGATAGCTGCGCACCCATCCCGACACCCGTCGCCCGCACCACACAGCGGTTCAAGCTCGATTCCGACCGGCAGGTCGCCCGCCTGAGCGCCGCGACGATCAGCCTCAACGGCCAACTCATCTCCAGCGGCGCAGAAGAGTTGGTCCGGCGGATTCACGCCGCCGATTCCGTTGACCCGCTGCCGCGCGAAGTAACGCTGGAACTGAACACCGCACGCGCCACGCGCCCGATCTGGTGGGCCGGCTCTTATCACACGATCAATCGTCCGCCCCTCGCCCTCGCCCGTGCCCGGGGCCTCTTCGCCGAGTTGGCGGCGTTGGACGACACTCGCCTCACCCTCGCTGGCGTCGGCGACCCGCTTCTGACGGACACACTCTTCGACGTCATCGAAGCCGCTCGTTCCGAAGGACTCGTCTCGATCCACGTCGAAACCGATTTCATGGGCGTCTCTTCCGAGACCATCGCCCGACTTGCCGCCGCTCCGATCGACGTGGTCTCGCTCCACTTGCCCGCGATGAGCGAGCGAACCTACGAGCAGGTGATGGGCACGCCCGGTTACGCGCAGGTGCTCGAAGGGGTCCGCACGTTCCTGGACGCCCGCGCCGCCCGCGGCGTACCGCTGCTGGCGCCGGTCTTCACCAAGTGCCGCGAAAATCTCGCCGAGATGGAAGCCTGGTACGACCAGTGGCTCCGCGCCGTCGGCTGCGCCGTCGTTCGTGGTCCAAGCGATTGCGGTGGCCAGATCCCCGATGTTTCCGTGGCCGACATGTCCCCGCCCCGTCGGCGGCCGTGCGTCCGTCTCGCGTCGCGCCTCACCATCCTCTGTGACGGGCGCATCGTCACTTGCGAGGAAGACGTATTAGGCCGGCAGGCCTTGGGCGAAATCGGCCGCGACCCCCTCGCGAAGGTCTGGCAACAACGCTTCGGCGCACTGCGCGCGGATCATCACAACGCCGTTTGGTCCAAACACAGCGTATGCGGCAATTGTCGTGAATGGCATCGACCGTAGCCTCCTGTTCCCTCACCCTACCAGCGAGAGGGTTAGCGTGAGGGTGGAGCGCTCGAAGTTGTGTCGGCGCGTTTTGTAAGTGACCGGTCCAGCGTTTTGGGAGGTTGCGGTCCCTGACCTTCCGCGCCGCACCCTCACCCCGGCCCTCTCCCTGGGAGGGAGAGGGAGGAGGAGGAAAACAACATGAACGTCCTCGGAGTCATCCTCGCCCGCGCCGGAAGCGTGGGCCTGCCCAACAAGCACCTCCTGCCGCTGCTCGGCCGGCCGGTGATCGCGTACACGTTCGCCCACGCGAAGTCGGCGGCGGCTCTTTCCCGCGTCGTGGTCACTACCGATTGCCCTGAGATCCGCCGTTTGGCGACGCGCGAGGACTTCGAACCCGTCTCGCGCCCCGCCCCCCTCGCGACTTCCGACGCCTCGGTGCAGGACGTCATGCTTCACGCACTAGACACCGTCGAATGCACCTCCGGTTTCCGGGCCGATGCGCTGGTGGTGCTCTACGGGAACGTGCCCGTTCGCGGCGCGGGCGTGATCGACCGCGCCGTAAAAATGCTCGCCGACACCGGGTGCGATTCCGTCCGCAGTTTCTGTCCGGTGGGCAAGTGGCACCCCGCTTGGATGTCGCGGCTCGCGGGCGACCGCGTCGAGCCGCTTCACACCGGAAGCATTCATCGTCGGCAGGACCTGACGCCGATGTTCCTTCATGACGGGGCGGTGGTGGCGGTGTCCCGCACTTCGATGCTTCGCGGCCGGTCCAACCCCGCCGACCCGCACGCGTTCTTCGGCTCCGACCGCAGGGGCTTTGAAACCGGCTCGGGCGAAACTGTCGAGGTGGACCAGCTTCGCGACCTCTATTGGGCCGAGGCGGTATTGCGTGCGGAAGGCGACCGGGCCGAATCAAATTCAACCGTCAGGATCGCATCATGATAACCCTCAGCATCAATGGCCGCGAAGTCGGACCGGGGCAACCCACGCTCGTCATCGCCGAGATCGGGGTGAACCACGACGGCTCAGTGAACAAAGCCATCGAGCTCGTTCGCATCGCATCTGCTTGCGGTGCGGACGCCGTAAAATTGCAGATCTTTCGCGCCACAAGCCTGATGCACGCGACGGCGACACTCGCCGCGTACCAGGAAGGCCGCGCGCTCGATTCGCACCCGATCGACATGCTCCGCCGTTACGAACTCTCGCAGGCGGAGCTGCGACGCATCGTGCAGGAAATCCGCGAACGCAAGATGATCCCGCTGGCCACGCCCTTTTCCCCGGCCGATCTCGAAACGATCGATTCACTCCGCCTGTCCGCCATCAAGATCGCCTCCCCTGACCTGGTCAACCTCCCACTCCTCACCGCGGCGGCGCGGCTCGGCAAGCCGCTGCTGGTCTCGACCGGCGCGGCCGAGATGGCCGAGGTGGACACGACCGTCGGCTGGCTCCGCGACCGCGCCGCACAGTTCGCCCTCCTGCACTGCGTGAGCAGCTACCCGACGCCCGCGGCCCAGGCGAATCTTTCCTGGATTATCGAGTTGGGCCAGCGCTTTGACGTGCCAGTAGGGTACTCCGATCACACTATGGAAATTTTGTCCGGCGCACTCGCCGCCGCGGCGGGCGCTTCGGTCATCGAGCGCCACCTCACCTTCGACCGCGCCGCCAAAGGACCCGACCACGCCGCCAGCAGCGACCCGGCGCAATTCGAGCGTTACGTGAAGTTCGTCCGCGAGGCGGACGTGCTTCGCGGCGTCTGTGGCAAGCACGTTCTGGACATCGAGCTCGACGTGCGCCTCGCCAGCCGTCAGAGCCTGGTCGTTCGTCGCGCCCTCAAGATCGGCGAAATGCTCCGCGAGGAAGACCTGACCGTCCAGCGCCCCGGCACCGGCCTGCCAGCCGCCCAGATCACGCAGGCGGTCGGCCGGCGCGTGCTCAAGCCCGTCAGTGCCGGCTCGCTGCTCCAGTGGGACATGTTCACGGACGCCGCGTGAGCGCCGCGCGCCGCCCATCACCCGTCCGCCGCGTCTGCTTCGTCACGGGCACGCGCGCCGAATTCGGGCTGATGCGCTCCACGCTCCTCGCAGTGGCCGCCCACCGCCAGCTCGACCTGCAACTTGTCGTGACTGGCATGCACCTCGACCGGTCGCGCGGAAAAAGCCTCGACAGAATCCACGCCGAAGGATGGAAGGTGGCCGCAGTCGTCCCTTGGCACAAGGGCGATGACCGTCCGGCTGCGACGGCCGTCGCCACCGGTAAGGCCATGGCGAACCTCGCGGGCGTGTTCGAGAAACTCGGCAGTGACATCGTGCTCGTGGTGGGTGACCGCGTGGAGGCCTTTGCCGCCGCCTCCGCCGCACATGTTTCCGGCCGCCTCGTCGCCCACGTACACGGCGGGGACCGCGCGCTGGGCCTCGTGGACGATTCCCTCCGCCATTCCATTTCCAAGCTCGCCCACGTCCATTTCCCCGCGACAAAGCTCAGTGCTCGGCGATTGGAAAAGATGGGCGAAGACCCGTGGCGCATCCAATGCAACGGCTCACCGGGGCTCGACGACATTCACACCTCCGCCGCCCCGCGCGCCAAGTTACTGCGCGAATTCCCGGGCCTGCGTCCGCGCCGGTACGCGCTCGTCGTGCTCCATCCAGAAACCTCGGATCCCCGGCACGAAGCACGCGCCGCGCGCCTGCTGCTGAGCGCGGTCGCGGGTTCTGGCGTCGAACGCGTCGTCATCGTCTACCCCAACAACGACCCCGGCTCCGAAGGCATTGCCGCGGCGTGGGGCTCGCTCGCGCCGGATACACCGCACGTCATTCGGCGCGACCTCTCCCGGCCGCTGTTCCTCGGACTCTTGCGCGACGCGGCGATGCTGGCCGGCAACAGCTCCAGCGGAATCATCGAGGCCGCGAGCTTCGGCACGCCCGTGCTCAACGTCGGCACCCGCCAAGCCGGCCGCGAGCATGGACGGAACGTCGTACACGCGCCATTCGATGCCGCCACCCTCCGCAAGTCCCTCGCAAGAATGTGGAACCTAGGTGATCCGCTTCGCCACCCCGAGAAAAACCCCTACGGCTCGGGCGGCGCGGCCAGGCGGATTGCCACGGCCCTGGCCCGCATCCAATCCGAGCGATTCCGTCGCAAGCTGATCGCCTACTGACGTCGCGCGATTCGCATTTTGTGGTGCAGGCTTTCAGCCTGAAAGGCTGCACCACAATCCCTTCGCACATTAGGGTGCAGGCTTTTCGTCTACCTCCGCAGCCTGAAAGGCTGCACCACAAGCACGCACGCGCATTGAGATCGCCCCGTCGTCCGTGCTTGCAGACGGCGTCCGATAACGTCAATTGGGCGGACGTTTCGCCGCAAAAGAAAATCGCCGCTCCGCAGAATTGGCCGGTGCCGTGGCGGATTCCATTGCGAAGGGACACTTGGCGCTCCGGGCATTCCGGGCGGGCTTTGCCGCATTTAAGTCGTGGTCCGGCCGTCCCGATAACAACTCATGGAGGCGGCTCATTGTTTCCCGCGCCTTCGCAAGGAATTTCCTTATGCCTACAGAGCTGGCCGACCCGCGGACGCGCGTGCTGGAAATGGTGAAGAAGGTCACGACCATCGCCACCATTCCCGAGGTGACTGCGAAGATCATCCGCACGATCGAAGACCCGCGCAGCAGCGCCGCGAATTTGCATCAGATCGTCTCGCACGACCCGGCCCTCGTGACGCGCATCCTGAAGGTCGTCAACAGCGCCTTCTACGGCCTGCCGGGGCAGATCGGGTCGATCGAGCGGGCGATCGTGCTCCTAGGGCTTAACGCGGTGAAGAACATCGCCGTCGCCGCGAGCATCGGGCAGCTTTTCCGGATGGGCAAGCTTTGCGAAGGCTTCACCGCCCGGGACATCTGGACGCACTGCATCGCCGTGGGCGTGGCCGCCCGCGACCTTGCCCGCCAGGCGCGTTCGCCCGTGGCGGACGAGGCATTCTTGTGCGGAATGATTCATGACGTGGGAATCCTCATCGACCTGCAGAGACACCCCGAGCAGCTTCGCGAAGTCTGCGACCAGGTGAAATTCGGCACGCGCGAGTTCTGCGAACTCGAGCGCGAGATTACCGGCGTCGATCACCAGCAACTGGGCGAGGCGCTGGCGGAACAGTGGAAATTCCCCCGGTCGTGCCAGCTCGTCGCCGGCCACCATCACGACCCCAATAGCCTCGCCGGCTCGAACCGCACGCTGGTGGACTTGATCCACGTCGCCGATACAATCTGCTGCCGTTCGAAGCACGGGTTCAATCTCACCGCCTGCCGCCAAACGCTGGACCCGGCGGATTTGGCGCGGATGCAGATCGACCCCGCCCATGTCGAGCTCACCACAGCCCGTCTGGACGAATTAGTTTCCGTCGCTTCCGCGTTTATGGGCTGAGCCACACGGGTGTGACGTCTGCAATACAAATCTCCGCGAATATCCGCCGTCCGGCACCCGAATTGCCGCCCCCGGTCGGTACATTCAAGGAGACACACATGGCGTCACGCGCGACATGGAAACCGCACACCGGGCAAGGCGAACTCAGCACCGATGATCGCAAAAGCCTCCCTTCCTCCGTTTACGCCTACCCAAGTAAGCGCAAGGAGCCGCTGACGGACGCACGACACGTACGCAACGCCCTCGCCCGTTTTGACCAGGTGAAAGACGTCTCGGATGATGAACGCGCCAGTGCGTTCGCCAACATCCGCAAGGCCGCGCGGCACTATGGGGTGGAGATGAAAGAAGGGGATTGGCGCGACCTAGGCCGCAAGCCGCATACTAAAAACCCCGCACAATCCCGCGGCAAATCCGGCGCGCGATAGCCCCAGTAGCGCGGCCAACCTAAAACGGTCCGAAAGTTTTCAGAGCGGGACGTGTGGCCCCGGCCGCGCCAAAGCGCCGCGCCATCGCCGTAAATTGCCTCGATTACGAACCACGGAATGAACGTGCGCGAAGCGCTGGAAGCGTTTCAGCGCTTTTCGGGCACGAGCTCGTACCATCCTTTCCCATCCGCCCTCACGCGGCAGCACGGGTTGCCCGGCTCGTGGTCCAGCACGAGAAGCCATTCGCCGCGGGCCGCTTCGTCTAAAAACCAGCGCCGGGTGACGGTGCTGATATACGGCTCCACGTCGTACGCCAGGTTGTAAGCCGCCCCGACGTGCTGCACCGTCGGGAGCACGTCGGGTGTGAACACGACGGTCCGCCCCCGATCATCCGTAAAGCGCACCGCCTGCTGCCCCCACGTGTGCCCGGGTACGCGAAAGACAGAGATCCCCGGGAATACCTCAACCTCCCGCTCCGCGACGCCCGAGGCCGGCATCTCGTCGCGTCGCGGCAGATAGCCCGCCGGGAATGGCGGCGGTGCATCAATGAGCTGTAGTTTCCCACGGATCGGCTCGAGATTTTCCCGCAGGTAGGTTCGCGTCATGACCGAACGGTTGATCAGCGCATCCTCCCATTCCAGCCGCTGTACAGTGATCGGGGCGTTGGGAAAGGTGAGCTTCACGCCCGCGGATGCGGGATCGGCACCGGCCGGCGTCCAGTCGGGTGATTCGCCCGTCCTGATCCGGCGAGTAAGCCCGCCCGCGTGGTCGAAATGCAGATGCGTTACGATTACATGCTCCACGTCCTCGCAGCTCACGCCCGCTTCTTCGACCGCGTCTGCAACGGAATAGTCCTCGAGTCCGAAGATGGCCCGATTCTTCGCGTCGAACTTATTTCCGCTGCCGGATTCGATCAAAACGCGGCTCCGATGTTTCGCGAAGTCGGCGTCTTGGCTGGGATTGATGGGATCGCAATGCCGCTCGAGCAGCAGGCAATTGTGGGTGACCACGATGCGGCCCAGTTCATCCTGCGGCACGCTCTTCGACCAGACTATGCGGGGGATGAGTCCGAACATCGACCCGCCATCCAGGCGCAGAGGCCCGGCGCGGAGCAGCCGCCAAGCATAGCGGGCATGCGGGAGGTGGGCTGTTTTATCTGCTTGGCGGGGCATGTGGCGATCGTATTGCAAAAACCGTTGTCGTGGCACGGGTTTCCAACCCGTGCTCAATGCGCGAAATAATAGCGGGAATTCTACGATTAGCGCACCTCGCTCGCGTTGGAAACCCGTGCCGCGGAGGCGCACCGGATACTGGACGCCGCGCCTATAGGCGACTGCGGATCTTACTCGCTCCGCACGGCAGGCAGCAGCTCGTCGGGAGATTGAAGTAATTCGATGATCCGCGCCAGCGCGGTCGCGGCCGTCGCGCCGTCGATGACCCGATGGTCCGCCGACAGACTTAGCGGGAGCAGCTTTCCTACGCCCAGCATCCCACGCCGCACGACTACACCCTCCCGGGCCCGGCCCATCGCCAGTATGCCCGCCTCCGGGTAGTTAATGATCGGCGTGCCGAAGCGGCCGCCCAGCGCGCCGAAGTTGCTGATGGTGAACGTCGAGCCGCTGAGCTGGCCGGCGGAGATCGTCCGCTCCCGCGCCGCCTTCGCAAGGTGGGCGATCTGCCTGCTCATCTCCAGCACGCCCATCCGGTCGGCATTGCGGATCACCGGCACCATCAGGCCGCTGTCGGTGTCGGTGGCGATGCCCAGGTGGACGGGCCGGTGCTGGACGATTTCCTGTGCCTGGTCGTCCACCGATGAATTAAGCCGGCGGAGCTGTTGCCCGAACCGTCCCGACAAAACCCGGCACACCGCGAACGCGACGAACGGCAGAAAACTGATCTTCTCGTTGCTCGCCCCCATCAGCTTGCGGCGAAGCTCGTCGAGCGAGCTGACGTCCGCCTCGTCCATCACGGTGTAGTGGACGGCGTGGCTGACGCTGTGCCGCAAGTGCTCGGCGATCGTCCGCCGCACACCCCGGAATGGGGTGCGCGTCGCATCGGCGACGTCGCCGGCGGACACCGGGCGCTGCGCGGGCAGGACCCGCCCGCCGACTGCATCTGGCTCTCCGCCCGACTCGGAGTCCTCATCGGAATGAACCGGAGCGATCTTGCGCGCGACAGGAGTTGTCGAAGGCGATGCAGCTTTCGCCACGTCCACGGAGGTCGCGCCCGCTGCCGCGGCTTCGACGTCGGCGCGGGTGATGCGCCCGCCGATACCGCTTCCGGAAACGAGCGAGATGTCCACGCCCATATCCCGTGCGAGCCGCCGCACGGCGGGCGCGGCGCGGACCTTGCCGGGCTCGTCTTCCGTATCACCCAATGAGCCGACGACCGTCCCCGCATCGCGGCGCGGGCTCTCCGCGGCGGGCGTTTGGCGCTGACCGTTGCTCCGGATGGAAACGGCTTCAGATTCCGCCCCCGCGGCGGCGTCCGCCTCGGATTCGTCTTGATAGGTGACGAGCGCCGCGCCGACTTTAATCGCCTCGCCCGGCTTGCCGTGCAACGCGGCGATCGTCCCGCCGCGCGGGCTGGGCACTTCGACCAGCGCCTTGGCCGTCTCCATCTTCGCCAGCACGTCGTTCTCCTCGACACGCTGGCCGACGTGAACGCACCATTCGATTAGCTCGGCCTCTTCAAGGCCCTCGCCCAGATCGGGCAGGCAGAAGTCGTCGGGGTTGTTGTTGCGTCGCGGGGCCATGTTTGGTTCCCAGCCCCGGAGGGGCGAAAGAACTTAGCCCACGGCGTAAGCCGTGGGGGAACGTCATCCGGACCGTTGCAGCCCCGGAGGGGCGTAAGAAGCCTGCGAATACTCGCGTGCTGCCGGTCATGCGTCGCAATCTCAATAAGCTAAACAGTCTCGCACGCCCGCAACAATGCGGTCGGCGTCCGGCAGGTACGCTTTCTCCAGCTTGTAATACGGCATCGGCGTATCGAAACCCGTGACGCGCTGGACCGGCGCCTCCAGCGACAGGAAGCAATCTTCCTGAATCAGGCTCGACACCTCGGCGCCAAACCCGGACGTCCTTGGCGCTTCATGCACCACCACTGCCCGGCCGGTCTTCAAGACTGAATTCACGATCGTCTCCACGTCCATTGGGTAAATCGTCCGCAGGTCGATGAGCTCGATGCTCACCTCTTCGGGCAGCCGGTCGATCGCCTCGAGGCATTCGCTGACCATCGCGCCCCACGCGATGAGTGTGAGGTCCGTTCCTTCACTGACGACCTGCGCCTTGCCAATCGGAATCGTGTACTCCTCTTCGGGAACCTCTTCTTTCAACGATCGGTAGACCCGCTTGGGCTCGAAGAAGATGACGGGGTCCGGATCGCGGAGGGCGCTCAGGAGCAACCCCTTCGCGTCGTACGGACGCGAGGGCATTACGACCTTCAGCCCCGGCGTATGCGCATAGACGGCCTCGGGGGAATCGCTATGGAGCTCGGGGGCGTGAATGCCGCCGCCGATGGGGACGCGGACGGTCATGGGGCACGTAAACGCCCCGCGCGTGCGGCTGCGGCAGCGGGCGGCTTGGTTCACAAGCTGGTCATACGCCGGGCCGAGGAAGCCTTCGAATTGAATCTCCGGCACCGGCCGCATGCCGGCCATGGCCAGGCCGATGGACGTGCCGATGATCCCCGATTCGCTCAGCGGCGAATCGACGACGCGCTCGCAACCGAAGCGCTTTTGCAATCCGTCCGTCACGCGGAAGACGCCGCCGTTAAGGCCGATGTCTTCACCGAGGAGAACGATGCGCTCGTCTCGCTCCATCTCCTGGGCGAGCGCGAGATTGATCGCACCAACGAGGTCTAGCTTGGGCATAACGGTGCCTCCCTTACCGATTGGAAGACGGATTCACCGCCAAGACGCAGAGGTCGCGGAGAAAGCAAATTCGTGATGGGACGGATGGGAGGTTGAGCTTCTTCGCCATCCCGCGCATCGAGCGCGGGCGGGACGCCCGTGTCACGGTGGCGCAGGCTGATCCTTTCCGTCTGGTCCGTCTTTGTCTGCATTCCATCCACCATTAAACGCATAGGTCTTCTCAGCGATCTCTGCGTCTGTGCGTCTCTGCGATAAATATCTTCCGCTCTAATGCGAAACGGCCTTCGGCTTCTCCGTCATTCCAGGCTCCGTCGGCGGCTTCAGTCCGATTTGCGTCGGGTCTTCGCCGATGGAATCAGTGCGCATGGTCTTCTTTTGCTGAGCGAGCGATTCGGGTATTTGCTCGAAGACGAAATCGAAGATGTCATCCGTTGACGGCTTGGGAATATTCAGCGCCGCCTGCACGACCTCGTGGACGAGCACCTTCGCCTTTTCCTGGGCCTTGGTTTCCTGCGATTCGTCCCAGAGTCCGCGGGATTCAAGGTACTTGCGCGTGCGGGGGAGCGGGTCGCGGAGCACGGCGGCCTCCAACTCGGCCGCGGGACGGTAGCGGCGGGCGTCGTCGGCGGTGGTGTGATCACCCAGACGGTACGTCAGCGCCTCGATGAAGCTCGGCCCGCCGCCCGCGCGGGCGCGGTCCCAGGCTTCGCGGGTGGCCTTGTACATTGCAAAAATATCGTTCCCATCCACCTGCACCGTCGGCATGCCATAGGCCAGGGCCTTTTGCGCGAAGGTCTCCGAGGCCGTCTGCTTCGCACACGGCACGCTGATCGCCCAGCCGTTGTTGATGCAGCAGAAGATCACGGGGAGCTTGAGCGTCGCGGCGAAGTTCATCGCCTCGTGAAAATCGCCCGTGCTGGTCGAGCCGTCGCCGAAGAAGCAGAGGACCACGCGGTCCTCCTTGCGGAGCTTGTACGCCCAGGCGATCCCCGCCGCGTGGAGCGTCTGCGTGCCGATGGCCAGGCAAAGCGCGTTCATCTCGACGTTGCGGGGTATGGCGTTGCCGCGTTCGTCGCCCATCCAGTGCAGCAGCACGTAGTGCATCGGCAGGCCGTGGAGGAACATCGCCGGATTTTCCCGGTAGTAGGGCACGATGTGATCGACGCCCTTGCGCAGCGCGCGGGCCGCGCCCAGCGCCATCGCCTCCTGCCCCTTGTTCTGCGGGAAAGTCCCCATCCGCCCCGAGCGCTGAAGCTTGAACGCCTGCTCGTCAAACTCGCGGCAGACTATCATCTGCTCGTACAACGCCTTCACGTCCCCATCTGACAACGTGTCCGCCGCCAACTCGGTATCGAGCCGGCCCTCCTCGTCGAGGATCTGAAAATACTCCACCTCCGCGCGGTATACGGTCTTCCGGGGCATCGATAACCTCCGCGATCGCCCGGCCGGCGATTCGTGCCAGCCGCTCGTCCATGATCTCCGTAGGTTCAGCTCTGCCGAACGCTTCGCTCCGACTCCCTCTCCCTCGTACTCGGGGGAGAGGGTTGGGGTGAGGGGCCGAACGTGCAGTCGCGCCGTTAGTGATAAAAACGCAACTCGACATTCCGCCCCTCACCCTATCCCTCTCCCCCGAGTACGAGGGAGAGGGGACCGGAGCGCGCCGCCGATCCGACCGCCCGCTCTGAGCGAAGTCGAAGGGGCGGCACGCCCCGGCTCCGTTATCCCGCTCCCTGATCGGCAACGGGATCGGGCTCCAGGCAATCCTGTGGCAAAAGTGCCGGCGCCACTTCGTGCGATCTGGCATCTACTCCAAACACGTGGCCGTTTTTCGTGTGCCCGTTCGGGGACGAATGATCCTCGCCCGGGAACTGCCGAACACCCTCCTTTGCCGGCGGGCGACCGGTGCCTTTCGCCACGGGCGATGATTCGGGGATCACGAAACAATCGTTCGCCAACGTGTCGCTGTATTGCAGCGCCGCCTTCGCCGCGGCGAGCATGGAATTGTCGTCGTTATTGAACAGATCGTGATGGCACCTGCGGATTTCGCTCTCGGCCATGTCCATGAAGTACGTCGCGGCGGCGCGGTCGCGGTCAAACTGCGGCCCGAAGGCGCGCGACCGCAAATCGCGATCGAGCTTGCTCAATGTGCAGGCCCAGGCGTGCAGCCACATCGCACTGTCGGCGAGGCGTGCCTGCACCGATTGCCGCGAGACGATCTGCTCGCCGAAGTGCTTGCTGGCGAGCTTGAACTGGTGGCTGTGCTCGCGCACGCAATTCCCCAGGCGCTGCGAAACGGCTTCGATCGACGGGTCGAGGCTATGAATCCGTGGGCGGTGGGGCAGGTGGCCCAGGAACAGCTCCGCGCCCAGCGGTACGGCGGCCTTCCGCACGTCGGGGCGCTGCAGGGCGCGAAGGATGCGGGAAAGATTTTGCGTGGGAGATTCCTCGTGGTCCCACCCCACGGCCTGCTGCACGCCCAGCATTTGCTCGGCGAGCTGCTTGCCGCCGTAGGCGAAAATGAACGACTGCATCACCTCGTTGGCGCCTTCGACGATGAGGTTGATGCGCGAGTCGCGGAAGATGCGCTCGATTTCGTTTTCCGTCATGTACCCTTCGCCGCCCATGATCTGCATCGCGTCGTTCACCACGCGCCAACCCATTTCCGAGCAGAAGAGCTTGCAGATCGCGGTCTCGACCATGATGTCTTCGTCGTGGCGGTCAAGCATGCCGGTCGTCATATAGAGCACAGCGTCCATCGCGTAGGTGTACGCGGCCATCCGCGCGATCTTCGCCTGCA
>JAQGHP010000074.1 GCA_028288775.1 Phycisphaerales bacterium
TTTTGGAGAACCTTGGTGCGCGCCACATTCCGTCCGTACCCCCATCGGGCCGTCGCCCGTCTGCCGCGTCTACGCAAGCCCCTGGCGGTCGCCATACGCAAGGCGATGCGCCCCGTGGCCGAGGCACTGGAGGGGCGCACGCTTCTCTCGGCGGTGATCGTGCAGCCGGTCCCCACCCAGAGCGTGCCCGAGAACACCCCCACCACCATCGACCTCGCCCCCAACATCACCGACCCCACCATCTCCGGCACCCTCGTGGAAATTCAGACGTCGCTGGGCGCGATCGACGTGCAGTTGTTCGACACCGCCACGCCGCAGACCGTCGCCAACTTCCTCCAGTACGTCAACGCCGGCCTCTACAACGGCACGATCATCCACCGCGTCGTCAACTCCCCCAGCTCCGACCCGACGCAAAACCTCCAGATCATCCAGGGCGGCGGGTTCACGCCCGACGGGACGCACATCTTCCAAGGGCCGCCGGTGCCCAACGAGTTCCAGTTCCCCAATACGCGCGGCACCATCGCCATGGCCAAGCCGGGCAATTCTCCCGACGGCGCGACCAGCGAATGGTACATCAACGACCAGGCCAACCCCGGCCTCGACGACCCCAACAATGACGGCGGATTCACCGTCTTCGGACAGGTGATCTCGGGGCTCGACGTGATGGACAACATCACCAACCTCCCCACCGCGGATGGCACGGCCCTCAACTCCGCCTTCGACTCGCTGCCCGTGGTCAACACCATCGCCCCCGGCGCGGTCCCGCAGCCCAGCGACCTGGTGAACGTCACCTCCGTCTCCGTGCTGTCGAAGCTGACCTACAGCGCCACAAGCGACAATATCCAGCTCGTGAAGCCGACGGTCCAAGGCAGCCAGCTCACGTTCAATCCCGCCCCCGGCCGCTCCGGGTTCGCGCACGTGACGGTGACGGGCATTGACGCCACCGGCAACTCCGTCAGTCAGGACTTCCGGGTGGAGGTTAAGCCGTCCGCGGCGCGGTCGGCAGACGTCACGCTGGGCGGGTCGCACGCGCACACGGTCTTCTACCGCGACCTCAACGGCTTCGCGGCGCAGGTCTCGCTAGGCGGCCCGGGCACGGCGGCGGTGCATTTCGCCGGCGACGGCGTCAAGGTGACCACCGACGCCGCGGGCGCGCACGTTTCGGGGGCCAACCTGGAGGTGATGGGCATCGACGCCACCGGCACCACCGCCGCCTCCAGCCTCGTGGTGCGCTGCAAGACGCTGCGGGGCGGGATCATCACGGTGGGCAGCATCACGACCAACGGCGCGTTTCACGACGTGCGGGTCATCCGCGGTCTGCTCGATGGCGACCTCACCGCCCCCGGCGGCGTGGGCACGCTGGAACTGGATTTCGCCCGTAACGCGAACGTGGTCGTCGGCGGTGGGCCGAGCGCCCCCCTGACCATCACCGCCGTGAATGTCTCGGACGTGAACGTCACTTCCGCCGCCCCCATCGCCTCGCTCCGGGTGGGCTTCTGGGGCAATGGCGACAGCCTCAGCGAGTCGGTCACAGCGCCGTACGTGCGGCTGCTCCACTCCTCGGGCAGCTTCACGCCGGGTCTTCAGCTCAGCGGTGCGGGTGCGCCCGCCCACCGTGCGATCGGGCAGCTCATCATCCCGGGCTCCATCGGGGGCACGTGGAACGTTCCCTCCGGCCTTTCGTCGCTGTCGGTCGGGGACGTTTCGGCCGACTTCAACGGCACCTTCGGCGTGCCCCTCCGCTCCTTCACTTCCAAGAACGGCTTCACGGGCACGCTCACCGCGCCTTCCATCGGCACCTTTAAGGTGCGGGCCGACCTCCACCTCGCGCACATTCATCTAACCGCGCCGTACGCCGCGGGGAAATTCGACCTCGGGAGCCTCAACGCGCCCAACGGCATTACGGGCTCGGAGATTCTGTCGGCGGGAAGCATGGGCGCGATTTCCGCGGCGAACCTCACCAACTGTCTGGTTTACGCTGGTGTCGGCACGCTTCCCAATGGGGTGGTCCTTCCGCGGACGATTTCCGATTTTGTCGCCCCGGCGGAGATACAGAGCGTTACCCTTCACCCCAAGGCGAATACGGTGGGATTCTTCAACAACGGGATCGCGGCCGAGTCGCTCGGAAATATGCAACTCGGCTCCACAACCATCAATAATGTGGGAAGCCCCTACGGGGTCATTGCACACACGATCGCCCGCTTTACGGTGACCAACTCCATCCCCCCGGAAAAATTCGATTTCAGGAACCTCACCAGTGCGGCGCAAGTGGCCTCGCTTGTCGCTTCTCAAAATCTGACCCTTTCCGATCTGGTCATTCGGATGGTGTAGATGCGAACAAAAAGCGCTCGACGCCGATCCCCCTTCCGGATGTTCCTCGCCTTGAGCGTCATCGTGGGGGCAACGGCGGCGTGGCTCCTTTACGCGCGGGCGGGCTTGCCGCTGTTGGCTTGCTACCTTTGCGGCATCAATCTCGCGACGGCGTGCGCATACCTCTATGACAAGTTCGCGGCGGTGCGCGGGTATGCCCGGATTCCCGAGCGGCTGCTGCACGTGCTGGCCGCGTGCGGCGGAACGCCCGCCGCCCTGGTCAGTCAGATCGTGCTTCGCCACAAAACGGTCAAGCGATCATTCCGAATGTGGTTTTGGGCAATCTTCACGGCACAGCTCGCCACCCTCGCGGTCTGGGCGCATTACGGTTGGCACGCGTAGCCCGGAATCGGGCTGAGCCATTGTTTGCTCCGTTTCGCGCGGGCTGAGCATTTGTCTACTGCGTTTCACACAGTCAAAGCCCGTGCGGGCTGAGCATTTGTTTAGCCGCCCCGCTTGCGGGGCGTTTGTCTTTCGCTGGCGCGAAACGCGCCCCGCAAGCGGGGCGGCTAAACGGTAGAGGTCGAGCAGGCTTTTGGGAGCGCGAAACGCGGTAAATGGTAGAAGTCAAGCGGGCTTTGGGAGCGCGAAACGCGGTAAATAGTTTGAGGTCGAACGTGTTTTGGCGGGCGCAGGCCGGACATCCGCGAATCCCAAATACGTGAGCACACTTTGCAAGCGTCAAGCCTGATTTCATGCGCTTGCGCCGTCGGCCGCGACCGCTACCTTCTCCTCGGGGACAAGCCCCACTTTAGGGAAACATACGAGGCGATCGTAGACGCATGCGAAGACGCGGCTCAAAACGCCCCACTTCCGCCCGGCGACACCCTGTAAACGCCGGCAGTACCAGCCCGCGCCGGCGGCGGCATGGCCGCGGACGCCGGCTTGCCATCGCGGGGGCGCTGCTCGGTTTGAGTTTGTTGATCGCCGTAGTGCAGGCCCGCGCCGGCCGGCGCACCGCGCCCATTGTGTCGCCGTATCTGCAAACGACGCCGATCAAGACCACCGGCGGCGGCGCGGGTGTGCTGACGGTCGCCGACCCGCTCGCGTGGGGCACGTACAGCGTGGACCTCGTGCTGCCGGAGCACGCGTCGCCGTTGGAGTATGGGATCGCCTTCCATGAGATCCGCAAGCACGTAAAGGTAAGCGTGCGGCAGGCAGACCGCCCCGCGCCCCTGTTCGAAGGCCCGACCGCGCAGACGCTCACGCAACTTGAAGATCAGCTCAGCCTCTGCCAGGGAGTCGAGTTGTGCGACTTCCCCGCGCAATCGACGCGCGAGCTGACGATCACCTGCCAGATTGACGATGGCATCCCCTGGCCCGACGAGGTGCGGGTGGGCGTCAGCCACAGCGCGGACGAGGGCAAGATCCGCTCCGCCGGGCAGCTCAGCCGCGCGGTGCAGCCGATCTCGCTGGGGGCGTCGGCGGT
>JAQGHP010000087.1 GCA_028288775.1 Phycisphaerales bacterium
TCGGCGGCCGATTTGAACAAATTCCCCCAGCTTTACTCTCACATCGGAGCGGTCGTGCTGAAAACTTTAGATTTATCGGACAACGGGGGCGTAGAGGAACGATTGCGTACATTCGGCGCGGAAGCTGAAACGACATGCCGCCAAATCCGGCTCGAGTCCGGCAGCGTGTCAGCAAACGGCTCGCAGCTGATAAATTGACTTGTATTGGAGGGCGGTAGGAGGCTTTCGGATCGGCAGAACTTACATTACACGTCAAAGAATTCTGCAACCCTGCACCGGAAACCCGGAAGTGCCGCGCCGCCGGTGATTTCTTCGCGGTCGCTGAGCAGTTGGACCGTCCCATCGGGGCGGTAGATATGAACGTGGCGCCAGCGCGGGTTGACGACCCAAACCACTCCAAAACCCGCTTTCAGATAACTGGCTACTTTGTCGTCCACATCGAAGATTCGGTCATTGGGAGAAAGAACTTCCACCGCCAGATCGGCGGGAATGGGCATGTATCCGGGATCGTCGCCTGCCTCGCGGTCGCGTGAGGTGCGGACGACGGAGACGTCTGGGAACCGGACGGTGTTGGGCGAATCGGGAAAGCAGTGGTAGCCCAAATCGTTCGGATAAACTTTTGCTTCGCCCGCCTTCATCGCCTCGTTGCCCAGTAGAAGTAGAATTCTCCCCGCTACCAAGCTCGATCGTTTGCTCACCGGCCGCTCCCGTAGATGTCCGTCGACCAGTTCGTGCCCTTCGAGCGCCGGATCGCCCAGCAATTGTTCGGGCGTATAGATTCGTTCGGCAGTAAGCGTCATGGGTACACCTCAACGCATTATACAATGCCGGCATCAACGCCGCCCCCCGTCGCCACAAACTTTTTGCTTGCGGCAGGTATGCGGCTGCGATAAAAACTTTCGATCGTCTTCGCTCCAACGCAATCATCTATAGAGGACTACGCATGTCGAGATTCGCCTCCTTTAGCCGCAACCTGCTCTTGCCCGTGGCCGCTATCGTGTTCATGGTCGCTGTTCCGGGTTGTGGCAGCAAAGTGACCCAGGAAAACTACGCCAAGATTCACGAAGGCATGACTGAAGGGGAAGTGGTAAGCATCCTCGGCAAGCCGACCGCCACCGAGTCCGGCAGTGGGCTGATCAGCGGCTCGAAAAAAGATTGGACTGACGGGGATAAGACCATCAGCGTCATCTTTATGGGCGACAAAGTCCTAGCAACGCAGAAGAAGGGATTCTGAAGACTCCACAGATTTCGCGCCGCAGACGCCGTCGCGGCTTCCGCGGTATTGCCTGATCACCGATAGATAAGAAACGGGACGCGATCCGTTGGTCCTCGATCAACGGATCACGTCCTTTCTTCGTTTTCAAATCAAGAAGCGGGTGCGTTAGTCCTCGTGCTCCTCATCCCCGTGATGCTCCTTATGGGAGCGCTTGCCATCGTGCTGCGGGCCGTCGTGGCCTTCTTCGCGGTCATGGCCCTTTGCATGGTGCGTCCGTTCCTCGCGTTCCTCTTTGCCGCCCCGGCGGTCCTCGCCCTGCATCTCCTTCACCTGATGCTCGAGCTTGTCCAGTTCCTCGCGCACTTCGCGGATTTGGGCGAGAAGACGTTCGACGCTCTTGTGCGACATGCCGCCGCCGGCGTGGGCGTGATGCTCCTCTTTTTCTTCGCGGTCTTCATCTTTCGACTCGTGCCGGCCCTTGCCCTCGGCCTTGTCATCATCGTCATCATGTTCGCGATGCGCCTTGGCCTTGTGGTGTTCTTCCTTCTCGGATTTCTCGGCCTTTTCATCCTCTTCGTTGTCGGGCTTCTTGCTGATGAGCGTGCCGTCCTCGCCGACGACGATCTCAAAATTCTGGCCCTCGATCTTCGCGTCCGCTTCGTAGACGGTCTTACCGTGCTTCTGCTCCTTGTCGACCGTTTCAATGCCCGCGCCGCCGGCCTCGCGCTTGAGCGTCTTGCGCACGGCGGAAGGCGCTTCCTTGAACGAGACCTTGACCTCGTTTTCCTCCTGCTCCGCCGCCGGGGCTTTGGTCACCGTGAGGCCCGCCATCGCGAGAGTAACGCCGCCGAGTAACAACCACCGCTTGTTCATGACCGCTCCTTCCGTCCAACGCCAATAACTTCGGGCCGGACCTTCCGGCGCCTGCGTCCTGACGATAGGCGCGGAACATGAAATCTCCGTGAAATTGCGGGAAAGAATTGGGCCAGACGCCCACTTCAGATGAGACGGCTTACGCCGCCTGAGAATCGGGGGGGACCAGGCGCAAAGTGGGAGTGTTCGCCAGAGAGGTGGGGGCACCTTTGCCGCCGGGCAGGAACTCGGGAACGCATATTTTCAGCGCGGATATCGCGTCTTGCGCGGAGCCTTCCGCGGCGGAAGATAGCCGCTCCAGGTCACGGGCGACCTGCTGTGGGTTGGCGGGAGGGAGCTGCCAGACGCGGATTTTTTCGTGGGCCGTGGGGCGGGTCTGCTCGTCGTCGTTGGAAAGCTCTTCGTAGAGCTTTTCGCCCGGCCGCACGCCGGTGAAATCGACGACAATGTCTTCATCGGGCCGCAGTCCGTTCCTGCGGATGAGTTCCCGGGCCAAATCGAGAATGCGGATCGGCTGACCCATATCCAGCACGAAGATTTCGCCCCCCTTCCCGATCGCCCCCGCCTGCATCACGAGCTGGCTGGCTTCCGGAATCGTCATGAAATACCGCCGCATATCCGGGTGGGTCACGGTCACCGGCCCGCCGGCCTCGATCTGCTTCTGGAAGATCGGCACCACGCTCCCGCTGCTCCCCAGGACGTTGCCGAAGCGGACGGCGACGAAGCGAGTGCGAGGGGAAGAGGACGCGGGAACGGGGGGACGCGGGGACGGGGGGAGGGGCGGATTGCAAATTGCAAATTGCAAATTTGAAATTTCAAATTGAGGAGCGGTCGGAGTATGGGCATCACCGTGGACGCGGTCTTCGCCATCAATTTGCACTTTGCAATTTGCACTTTGCATTTTGCAATCGTCCTCTCCCACTCCGCGTCCCCGCGTCCCCGCGTCCCCGCGTCCTCCCCCACCCTCCCGATTCAACGACTGCACATAAAGCTCCGCAAACCGCTTGCTCGCCCCCATCACGCTGCTGGGGTTCACGGCCTTGTCGGTGCTGATGAGGACGAACGCCGCCGCGCCTGCGGCGAGGGCCGCATCCGCGGCGACCTTGGTCCCGAAAATATTGTTCTTGATCGCCTCGCACGGGTTGTGCTCCATCATGGGCACGTGCTTGTGCGCGGCGCAGTGGAACACGACGTGAGGCTTCTCGGACTGGAAGATTTGCGTCATCCGGCGGGCGTCGCACACGTCCGCGATGTATGGGCGGATATGCGCCCCCACCCAATTCTGGCGGAGCTCGCGGTCGATCTCGAAAAGGTTATTCTCCGCCCGCTCGACGAGCAGGACGCGCTCGGGGCAGAACCGCATCATCTGGCGGCAAATCTCCGAGCCGATGCTCCCGCCCGCGCCGGTCACCAGCACGCGCTTGCCGGCAAGGAACCGCTGCAGCTCGGGCGTGTCAAGATTCACCGCCGGCCTGCCCAGCAGATCGGCCAGCGCAATGCCCTTCGGGCGCGGGGTTCGCAGATCGGCCATGCCCCCGGCGGGCAGCGTGTCGCCACCTGGCGCAAGCGCCTTGAGCAAAGCCCGATAGAGAAAGTTCCTGACGCGGTCCACCACATCCACTATCGGCCGGGCGCGGGCTCAGGGTTGAGGGGAGTTGTCGGACCTTGCCGCACGCCGTTTGGCGGTCATCACGATCGCAAGCACCACGCCGCCAAGTATCACCGCCCCGGCAACCGCCCCAACGATGCCAAGGAGGGGAATTGAACCGACGTCAAAACTCGCCAGACCGCTGGAAAGCGGCTGAAACTTTGGATCGGTGACGGGTAGCATCACGCTGTCATATAAGTCCACCGGCATTTGGCCAATGGTCTGTACAGAGCTTCCAGAGGTGTAGACGTTGTCCTTGAATGTGGTGCCCGGCCGCGTCATGCCGCAAAACGGAGTAGACGTAAACTCCACGTGCCCGTCGCCAAAGAGTACGTTCTCGCCATCGCCATTGTGATTGGGGCTGTTGACCGCGCGAAATTGTTCCCGCGTCGCGCCGGGGGAGATCGTGGCCAACCCCTGCGCGCCGGAATTAATGTCTGCTGCGATGGCGAATTCATAATTCAGCGTGTTGTTCCATTTCCAGCCGGTTTGAACTGCCGCTTGGCTGGGAAACATCACGTTGACGCTGTAAGTCATATTCAGCGGGATTGTCGCCCAGTTTGAGGCATTTTGCACAGCATTGTTGCCGGTTCCGGGCTGGCCGGGGGTGAAGCCGGGCTGGCCGGGGGTGCTCGGACAGATGAAGACATCCGGCGTGATATCCATGGTCTTCAGAGCCAGAAAGAAGCTTGCGGTAACGTTGTTGTTGCCCACAGGGCTGGGCCCTTCGCCCTTACTGAAACTGTCTTTGACGTTGTAGCCCGTGGTGTCGCTCAAAAGGCTGGATGAGTCCCGATCGAAGTAGGTGCGGGGGAACCCGCCGTTGCGCTCTGCATTGGCGTACATGATCATGACGAGGCCAATTTGGCGGAGGTTCCCGGCACATTTCACTCGGTTCGACATCTCTCCTGCTGTGGACAACAGCGCCGGAACCATCGCCCCGAAGAGCAGCACCAACACCACAAGCACAATGCACAAATCGGTCAGGCTTACGCCACGACGGGCCGACGCGGGCCGACGGATGGGCAACATGCGAACCCCTTTTGAATGAGGTGAAGAATCGACGCCGCTCTGGAAGTGGCCACCCACTGCCGTCGACGGCGGCGGGACTATACCAAAGTGCTGTAAGAATTACTTCCGCAGGTCACTCTCTGAAATGAGCGTGAAGCCTTTGCGGACGAGCAATTGGGCGGCGAGGGTCGGATCTTCCACATAGAGCGCAACCGCCGGGCCGCGGGGGCGGGAGAGGATCGGGTACATGTAGTGAATGTTGATCTCCGCGGCCAGCAGCGCCGCGCAGATCGAGACGAGCGGCTGGCGGGTGCGGGTAGGCAGCTCGACGGCCAGCACTTCCGATTCTCCAAATCCAAAGCCCGCGGCACGCAGCGCTTCGCGGCCCAAATCGGGATCGGCGCAGATCACGCGCACGAGGGCCGTGTCTGCGGATTCTTCGATGCACAACGCCGCTACGCGGTCGCCCTCCTCCAGGGCGCGCATCAGCATCTGCAACCGCCCGACGCGGTTTTCCAGGAACACGGTGAACTGACGCACCCGCGTCAATTCGAACCCGGCTCCGTGCTGAGTCTGGGGGGGAAGGACTTCTTCCATCCGTTCCAGCTTATCCATCCTTCCCGCCGATTCCCACAGAAAAAGGAAGCCGACACGTGCATAAAACCAAAAACTTGCCGCGATTTGTTTGGCTCGGTTAATGCCATGCGAGAGCTGACCCACTATCGGGTTAAGTGTCCCCCCTGCCGGGCCGATACGAACGACAGCCACCGGCGATGCGCCGGGGCGGGTCGGCGGGGACAATTTATCGGGCGTGGCGACCGGCCCGGCGGAGGCCGCCGGTGGCGAGTGCCCAAAGGTTTGTGACGTATGGACTTGTCCGCCGATCAATTCGCACAGATTGTGACCTCCCTTGGCATCGAGCCCCAAGAGGGAGTCGGCTCGGACGAACGCCGCCGGCCTCGCGCGGAGCTCGATTCGCAAGCCAGCCTCATCCCACTTTCTGATAACACGAATCCCGGCGCGGTCAGCGTGACGGTACGAGACTTATCCCCGTCGGGGATTGGATTTCTGCACGATCGGCAGATGGTGCTCGATGAGCAGTTCGCCCTGCTGCTGCCGCGTGATGGGGATACGCCCGCGGTCGTGCTATGTACGGTAGCCTTCTGGCAGCCGCTGGCACGCGACCTGTTCGCCATCGGGGCCCGCTTCACCCGCATTCTCCGCGACGGCGGCATCCCCCCGTTGCCGATCGAGATCTACGAGCCGGCAACCGAGGCCCTCGCCGAGAAGCGTGCACTCCAGCGCAAGGCGTCCTAACGGCCAGCACGCTTGCGTCCTCCTAGCCTTGTCATCCACCCCCTCAAACTCTACGAGTCGGGTTCGGTTCTACCATTCCTGCGATTTTTCTTTTCTTCGCGCCGACTGACTCAATGGTTTGATTTGGATTGAGTTCAGGTAATAATTACATCAGGTTAGGACGGCGGAGAAACGCACGCATGCGCACGATATTAGTGGTAGACGACGACGACGGATGCCGCAAGCTTACGGCGAAAATCCTTGGCCTTCAGGGATTCGACACCCTCTGCGCCGCGGACGGTCTCGAGGCGCTTGGCGTGTTGCGCCGCTCGAGCGTGAATTTGATCCTTCTCGATCTCATGATGCCGGTGATGGACGGCATGACCTTTCTGAAAGTCATGCGGGCAGAGGCGGCCTGGGCGAATCTTCCGGTGATCGTGCTATCGGGAATTGCGGACATGGAACTCGGCCGCGCGGTTCGCGAGTCCGGCGTTGAAACCTACCTCGTCAAATCGCGCTACTCGATCGAAGATTTGCTCCAGCACATCGAGCGCGAGATCGCCGGACGGCCTGCACCGCAATTAAACGTTAACGCCGCCAGCCCGGTCCGGCCGTGAATTCGACGCGCACTTTTTACTGATTCGTTCCGTCACGCAAGAGCCATGTGAGCATTCCCGCGGCTTCGCCCTTCCCTTCGATGATCTGAACCTTCGTAGTTTTCGCCACAAGCTCCGGTCGCGGAGTTTCGGGGGCATTCCATAGTGCGGTAGAGCCGCTCGAGCAGAGCGGGACGATCCCCCACACGCCGCCGTACTTGATTGCGCCGGGAAGCATCATTTCCGCATTCGCGTCTTTCACCTGGTCGAAATCGAAATAGTCCAGGTCGAGCGCGGCGCGATCGACCGCGTCCCCGGCCAAGCCGCGCGCCAGCAGTGCCGCGATCCCCGCCTTGCCGAAGCCGACCAGCCGCACCGACTTCACGCCTTCCCACTCGCGCGCTAGGGCAATCGCGCTGAGCACGTCCGATGCCCGGCTGGCGAGCAGCGCGGGGTTGTAGCCGTAACGATATCCCGCGAACGTGAACCCCGCGTACTTCGCGCTGCCCGGCTGCGGGGCTCCCACAGGGCCGAGCAACTCGCCCGTTAGAAACAGATCTGGCGCGAGCACCGCCGACTTGCCATCCAGCAGCTTCTGCACGAGCGGCGACGGCTTTTCCTGCGCATCAAACAGGCTCGCCTTCCCCTCCGGGTGTGCCCACACGACGACCGTACCATTCCAGCCGGCGGGCGTAATCGCCACGTACGGCACCCGCGATCCGCCGCCCCGGCGCTGGATGGTTCCTTTTTCAATCGTCAGCCCGTCGGAGGCCTTGGGTCCCCGACTGTCGCCCACTAGCACTTCGCCGCGCCCGGGGAGTTTGTCGCCGACGATCGCGCGCAGCGCGGTCCCTACGACGCGCCGGTACTCCGCCGGGTCTTTTGCGAACGCACCGATTTGCGCATCGGACGCGGCCGTCATCGCTTTGCGAAGCGCTGCCGCATCGGTCGAGTCAGCGGGCAGCGGGTGATCGGCGTCGAATACCGACAATTCCTTCGGCGACACTGGAACGAAAGGCTGCTCCGTGACGGTCTCGGCGAGCCCGAGCGCCAGGTGCTTATTCATCCAGTTGTACATCAGCTCGCGGCTCACCTGATTGTAGTTGTGCTCGAAGGGCCTGTGCCAAGCCATCGCCTTATCCGCCGCCCCGTACAACTTGTAAATCGCCTTGATCTGCGGAAATCCGCGGGTTTCGAGTTCCTGCGTCCAGTCGTTGGCGGCGGTCATTCCCAAAGGCTTTGGCGCGAACGACGCGGCGAGTTCGGCGTTGTTAAGTCCCACGCGCAGCAGCGGCGCATTCTCGCAGATGCAGCCGCCCTGCATGGATTCGGAAACCATGACCGCGGGAAAGGAGACCGCCGGCCGCGGGTCGATCGCACACAGCACCAGCGTCTGCGTCCCCCCGCCGCTCGCGCCCGTGACCGCGATTCTTTTTGGGTCCACGTCCGGCAGGGCCGTGATGAAATCGAGGCCGCGCACGCTGTTCCAGCTTTGCAGGCCCATAAAACTTTGCAGCCGCAGCGCCGCCTCGACATCGTTGAACCCCTCGCGATGCACGATCACCTGGCTGTCGGCGTAGCCGATCATGTCGTATTGAAACACCACGCACCCCATCCGCGCCAGCATCGCGCAGCGGGCCTGGATGGGGAAGCGCGCTCCCTCCATTGTCTTTTCCGCCCCCTTCTCGATCTGCTGACGGGCCTCCTTCTCCCCGTTCTCGTAGAAGCGCCCGCCGGGCCAATGTCCATGCGGGGAAAGTACCGCGGGGAGTTTGCCGCTTTTGCCCGTCGGCCGGTAAAGATTCCCGCTGACGTAATGCCCCGGCATGCTCGCGAAGAAAACCTTCTCGACCGTATACCCCTCGCGCTCGATCCTCCCATGGATGATCGGATTCAGCGGCGTGCGCTCGGGCATCGGCCACAACCCCTCGGCCACCATCACCTGCTCGCGGATCTCCTGCTGCCGCACGGCCCATTGCTCCACGGCGGTATAGTGCGGCTCAAAAGGCCAGGGATTATCCACATCGTGCGAAATGCGCAGCCGCTCGTCCCCGGAAGCTGCCGGCGCGTCGAACACGCGCGAGACCGCCGGCCCCGCCGACGCGCTGGTGAAGAAAACACATACCACGACGACCGCGGAGCGAAGGGCGTAGCGCATAATGGATTCCCGGTGAGATGTTCGCGAACACCCGAAACCGTACCCCCCGCCCCCCAAAACGCAAGCCAAGCACAAGCGTTCAGTCGCCTTTGCAAAGGCAATGGCCGGCCGCTTCTGCCGTGGCATGGGCGGCCCGCCCATGGTCGCGGTACCCGCGTAGTGGCATGGGCATCCTGCCCATGGTCACGGTACTCCGTGACGTTCGGCCGGTACTCCGGTCGAAGAAAGCAAGAGCGCAGCGACCTCTTCGACGCTCATGGAAAGACCGCGGTGCGGAAAACCGCGAAGCCGCGAAGCGCGCGAAGTCGGACGCGAAGAAATGCGGAGAGGCGCCGCCACAGATGAACACGGATAAGTCATGTAGGGTGGGTGTACTCGCCCACCGTTAGGATTGCGCGCCAAAGCCTGATTGAGAAGACAATGGTCGGAGTACACCCACCCTACGCGATGCAGTGTGGCACAGCCGCCCCGGCTGTGATTCCACCGACGGCGGAAGACAAAGACACAGCCAAGGGCGGCTGTGCCACGCGGGCGCGATGCCGCTCGTCTACGCCCCCTTCATCGCCTCCACGCCACCCATGATCTCCGACAACTCCGTGGTGATCTGGCTCTGGCGGGCGCGGTTGTATTTCATGGTCAGCGACTTCACCATCTTGTCGGCGTTGTCGGTCGCGCTCTTCATCGCGACCATGCGCGACACGTGCTCGCTCGTCGTCGCGTCGAGGTAGCTCTGGAAGAGCGCGGTGCGAACCGTCAGTGGAAGCAGCTCGTCCAGCAACGATTGGGGGTCGGGAAGGAAATCATAGACGGCGTTTTCCGTGGTGGCCGCGGGCGCTGCGGCAGTCGCGCCGGGCTTGGGCGCCTCCACCACGCCGGCCAACGGCAGAAGCGACGTGACTTCCGGCTTCTGCACGCCGGCGCTTACGAAGTTCATGTATGCCACGTACACCGAATCAACCTTCCCCTCCGTGAACTGCTGCATGAAGGTGTTGGCGAGCCCTTCCACCTCGGCGAAGCGCGGGTTGTCGGACACCTCGATACGCTGGGTGATCGGCCGGCGCTGGAAGTTGAAGTAGGACACGCCCTTCTTGCCAGTGACGTAGAGATCGATGGCGTTGCCCGCGGCTTCCTGTTGGCGGATGAAGGCGTTGGCGGCGCGGAGCACGCTGCCGTTGTACGCCCCGGCGAGGCCGCGGTTGCTGGTGACCACGACGAGTCCGATGCGCTTCGTGCGGTCGGCATCGGTGGGCCGCCGGAGAAGCGGGTGATCGACGTCCCCCAGGCTGGCGGCCAGTTCGCGTACGAGCTCGCGCACCTTTTTTGAGTAGGGCTTGGTGCCGACGGCGCGGCGCAGCGACTTCTGGAACTTCGCCGTCGCGATCATCTGCATGGTCTTGGTGATCTTGCGGATGTTCCGCACCGCCTTGCGGCGTTTCACAATTGCACGGGCTTTTGCCATGTAAATCTCGTTTGTGAGGCTTCCGGGAAGCCGGCGGCCGGACTTCGGTTCCGCGGCCCCGGGCGCACTTCGTAAGGGGAGGAATGATAGCGATGCCCAAAGGACTTACAAGCCGCGCCCGCATCTCAACCGGCGCTATCGGATCGCCGATAATTACGACGGCGGGTTTGTAGTCCCGCACAGGAGTGCCATGCCGCTGGAATCGCGTGAATCGATCGCACGTCTGCCCGCCGCCCGAAGGCCCGGCCGCGAGCGCAGATCCTCCCTTCGCACGTTCCTTGGCGTGCAGGGCACGATCACGCTCACCACGGGCGCGTGCCCGGTCGTCATCCGCGATATTTCCACCGGCGGGGCCGGGCTCATCGCCCGCCGCAAGGTACGACGCGGGGATCAGTTCGTTCTCACCATGCCCGCAACCAATGGCCTGCCCGCGGTACAGGCGCTGTGCATCGTCGTCTCGGTGCGGGCGCTGCCGGGTGGAAGTTATTTCTTCGGCGTGATCCGCCTGCGCGAACTCAATCGCACAAAACCCACCCCCGAAGCTCCCGCGGCATAAACCGTTTTCCCCATCTCGTTGGACCGTGATCTCGAAGACATGCACCGCAGCCCGCGTCAAACTTGCCCCGCGTGTTGGCGCGGACGCGAAGGGCCGGTATCCTTTCGATTGTCGGGGCCGTAGCTCAATTGGGAGAGCACCACGTTTGCAACGTGGGGGTTGCCGGTTCGAGCCCGGTCGGCTCCATTCTTTTCCCCGCCAGTTCCCCCTGATTTTTCTCGACGTGGAAAGTTTCAGTTTTTCGTGGCATGGGTTTTCAACCCATGGCGTGCTGTACCCCGCACGCATCGGCGGTATTCCGCCGATCCAGGCAATCGCATAAGCGAAACAAATCTGCAAGACGCCGGGTCGCTTCGCTCTTGCCTTGGTCGGCGGCGTACGGCCGACGCTCGCGGCGTACCGCGAGCCATGGGTTGGAAACTCATGCCACGTTAAGAAACCAGGACCTTCCACTACCTGCCAAAGGCGTTGCTGTGTGTCGCGACGGCCCCGCGCGGTATACTCCGCGAGTGTGCTTTGGGCGCACCCGCGTTGGTGCGCCGCACTCCTTCACCCGCAACCTGGGAACCGCCGCATGTGGGATGACCCGACCGCCTCCGTCGAACCCGATCCGCAGCCCTTCGAGCAATCCGATCCCGCGGCGAACGTCGCGTGGACGGACGGTCAGCTCATCCGCCTGGAGAACGAATGGCGTCGCGCGCAGCGCTCCTTCGCCTACCACCCCTATATCGGGATCACTCCGCTCCGCGGCGACCCGCCCTACGAATACCAGGTCGATTTCCGCGTGCGGTCGCTCGTGCTCAACGAGGCGGGGGAATTGCAATCGGTTGATACGGTCGCAATGCACGTGTGGCTCCCGCCAGGCTTCCCCAATCAGCCGCCGGTGGCCCGGCCGATGGCCGGTGTATTCCACCCCAACGTCGCGTGGGAAGGCGTCTACCTGACCAACCCCTGGCAGCCCACCTGGACGCTCCCTGATTTCCTCGCCCGCATCGGCGAGCTGCTGGCGTTCCGCACGTACGACCCGGACAGCGTGGTGAACGCGACGGCGATGGACTGGGTGGTGGAAAACTCCGGCGCGCTGCCGCTCGACGCCCAGGCCGATTTCTCGCCCGCCGCCGGCGGCGAGCCGCTGGGCCGCATCATGCGCTTCGGCCCCGCGACCGTGGACCAGATCCGCCGGGCCCTGGACGACATGCGGTTCGCCCTCGTCGCCGAGAACGACGACGCCCCCACCGGTGCGGAAGTCGAGGACTTTTCCCGCAAAACACGCGCGGCCCTGAGCCTCTTCCTCGACGGCGACGTCCCCGAATCCCTGCGCGAGCAGGCGAGCGAGTTTGACGATTGGTGCCAGGAACTTCCCGACTCGGTTCCCGCGTGGGAATACCTCCGCCAACAGCGCGCCGCCGCCCGGTCGGCGGAGGAAACCGTGGCCGGTTTGCGCGACGCCGCAAAGCCGCTGCTCGCGCAACTCGCGAAGCTTGATGCGCTGGTGACGCTGCCCCCGGACGTCACGGCGTCCGCGGCGGTGCGGGCAATTCCGGCCATGCCGGCGCTGGAGCCACTTCAGCTCGCGCTTCCGAATCTCGCCCGCGACTATGAGGACCGCGTCAACGCGTTGCGCGGGTACCTCGAAGCGATGCGCGCCCAGATGCCGCAGGTGAACGTCGCGCCGGACCGTTCGCTGGGCCGGCGGATCGCGGCGCAGACCGAATCGGTTGCCCAGACGGTCGCATCCGCCCGCAGCTCGGGCGAGGCGGCGCTGGCCGGGTTCGAGCCCCTGCTCCGCCGGGCGAAGGCCGAGGCGGGCGCGCTGGAGCAGATCGTCGGCTGGCGCGAATACACGGACATGTTCATCAAGGCCCGCGCCCTGGAGCGACAAGCCGCCGAGCTGGGCAGCGCAGGCGTGCATGCCTACTTCATCGAGAACGACTCGGGAAAATTCGGCCCGTTCCAGTTTGAAGAGCCGCTGGATTTGGGCGGCACGCGCGTGGCCGTGCGCAACAACCAGCGCGGCGCGATCGACGTGATCGACGCCGTCGGGAACGACCTGCTGGGCCGATCGACGGATGGGGCAGTGACCATCACCTTCGGGCAGGCCGAGGGCATCGAAGGCTATCCGACCGCATTCCGCCTGACCGAGCGCTGCGACGACCTTGCCATCCACATCAGCTTCATCCAGCGGCAGACCGCCGAGGGGCTGGCCGGGCTGCAACACGCCGTGCCCGCGGCGAAGAGTTGGTGCGGCGTCGTCTGCGGGCTGCTCGCCGACCCGCGTTCGCAAGCGGGCCTGCGCGAGGAGCATCGCAAGTCGGGCCACCGCTGGAAATCGCTCATCACCGATCTCGGGCAGCTCGGCCGCTTCAAGGAGCGCCTCGCCACCTATCACCTTGTGGAGCGGATGACGCAGGAAGTCCCGCGGATTAAAGACTTGATCAACCAGGCGAAAGGCCGGCTGAAGGACGCGACGCAAAAGATCACCGCGATCATGCAAAAGTGCAGCCGCGATCTGGAGACCGACCGCCTGATCGTGCCCCCCAAGTATGCCCAGAGCTACACCGAGCAATTGCGCGTGCGCGACCAGGCCAAGCACGAGATCGTGCGGCTCGACGCGCTGTGCAAGAAGATCGCCCGCGAGCTGGCCGAGCGGCTGGGCTCCCCGCGCGCTTGCGGCCGCCCCGAAGTGCCGCAGTTCCGGTCGCAGGCTCCGCTTCCCGATGCCATCGTCGATCTCGAACCCACGTTGGCGGATGAAAACCTGGCGGCCATGGTCGAATCATTGGGCGCGCTGCTTAATGTGACACTCCCCTTCAAACCCCCGCCCGCCCCCGAAATAACAGCCGCCCCAATCCGCCCCGCCACCCCGACGTCCGCCGGGGTAGCGGCCGAACCGGAGCAGTTGCCCGAGGCCATCGCCGAGCCCGATCCGGCCGGAGAACCGTTGACGGAGTTCGTCGGCCCGGCGTTGGAATCGCCCGAGCAATTGGCGGCGGTGGGCGGGGAAGAAATCATCGCCGCCGAACCCGAACATCCTGCGCACGAGGGCGAGGAAGGGTACAAGCAGCCCGAAGAGGAAATGATCGAGGGCTTCTTCACCGAAGATCCCGCCCATCAGGAAGCCCACCCGGACGCCGGGCAAAAGCGGTAGAGAACGGCTTCGTATCTCTCCCGTGGCACGGGCGGCCCGCCCGTGTTCGTGCCGCTATAGCGGCGAATCCATGGGCGGGCCGCCCAAGCCACGGAGAATCAGAAGCCCTCGTAAGATTGACGTAAATAAGCAGAGGGCGCGGAAGACTGCAGGCAGTCTTCCGCGGCCTCTTATTTTGATCATCCTATCGCGAGCCGGTCGCCCGGCGAACGGGTACTACAGCTTCTTTCCCATCTCGTCCCGCAGCGTTTCCACTTCCGCCCTTTTCTCTTTCACGAACGCCACCGCGTCAGCCGGCCAGGCTTCCGTGCGATCCTGGAGGAAGTTGAGCTTTTGGGCGGCGGTGCGGTAGCAGTCGTATGCCTCGGCCCACTCGTTGTTGGCCGCGAACATCTTTCCGCAGTGGTAGCCCACATAGGCTTCCTGGTACGAATGCTCGTTCCACACACAGCTCTTTGTGAACCCGCCGCTGCGGTTGAAATCTGGACCGATCTTGCCCTGGATGGTGACGGCCTTCTGCTTCCACTTCTTGAGGTCTTCGTGGTTCGGGTAGGTCTTCAGAAGCTCGTCGAGCAGCGAAACGCTGCTGATGAGCGTGTACCCGATCGCCCCCTCGTCCTGCCGGCTCTTCAGCGCCTGGTCGAGCATCTGGTCGTTGAACTTCGCCCGCCAGTAGTCGCGGAGCTTAAGGTCGCCGGTGGTAACGGCCGCGTTGTCGTCGTCGTAGAGGCCCATGGTTTCTCCTTGTGTGTTGTTGGGGTTCGCGAATATTGCCGACAAATGTTCTAAACGTCCAGCGGGCGGGGCCTATAAATCCCGCACAAGTGCATACCAGTGCGATTTCTGCTCCTCGCGCGGCTAAATCCCGTTCGACCTGTACTGTTTAGCCGCCCCGCTTGCGGGGCGCGTTTCGCGCGAGCGAAAACAAAACGCCCCGCAAGCAGGGTGGCTAAACAAAAGCTCAGCCCGCATGGGCTTTGGCCGCGCGCGACGCAGTAAACAGTTGGGCAGTGCGCACGCGCCTTCTCCGTGCGATGGGCAGCAAAATGAATTCGCTTGGAATAAACCCCTCCCGCCCTTCTCGCACACACTATCGGCGACCCGACCGGGGCCGTGCGGGGAACTTGTGAGGCGAAGACCATGATCCTGGCTGACATCATCACGGCGGACATTTGGGCGATCAGCTTATCGATCGTCGGATTTCTCCTCTCACTCCAGGGGCTGTGGCTCCTGTGCCGGGCGCTATGGCCCAATCGTGTTGAGCTATCCGCGATGCGATGTCAGCGAAACGGGATCGTCTGCTTCCTCGTGGGCCTCGTTGTCACGGGCGTCACGCTCGCCATCGCGGCCGTCCTGGCCAATACGCTGGGAGCGCCGGGGCAACTCGGTGGATTTGCGCTCGGGTTCCTTTACCTGATTTTCGCGGGCATCGGCTCGGCGGGGTTTGTCACGCACATCGGCCGCAGGCTCGCTTCTCCAGTGGACATCGACCGCCCGTGGCGGGCCACCGTACGCGGCGGAATCGCGCTCGAACTGGCATACCTCATCCCCATCCTCGGATGGCTGGGAATATTGCCCATCTCGCTCATCATCGGCGCCGGGGCGGCGACGCTGGCGCTCTTCACGAAATCCGCCGAGCGCTCGGGCGGGGTCGGCACGGCGCAGATCCCTACGCCGCGGCCGGCGTCCTGGCAGGCGGCCCCGCCGCCGACGCAGCGCGGCGCGATGGAACTGCCGGCACTTGAGCCCGAGGAGGCGCTGCGGTGAAGACCTCACGGCGTCATATCCTCGCGACATCGGCGGCCGCCGGCACCCTCGCGGCGCTGGGCGGGTGCGAAAAGCTCGTCAGCAAAGCCTCGGCGAAGCTCGGCCAAACCGTGCCCGATTCGGTGAAGGTGCCCGACGGCGTCGAGATCGACCCCGCCCACCACCTGCTCAACCGCGCGGGCTTTGGCCCTTGGCCCGGCGATGTCGAACACGTCCGCGCCGTGGGCGAGACGCAGTGGATCGACCAGCAGCTCGACCCCAATCCGATCCGCGATGAGCTATGCGAAATGCGGGCCGGCCGCTGCCAATCGCAGAACGAGCTGGCGGGCGAATGTTTCGAATTTTCCAAGGAATTCCTGCGGCGAGACATGGCCCGCTACGCCCTGCTCCGCGCCGTCTACAGCAAGCGCCAGCTCTTCGAGGCGATGGTCGGCTTCTGGACCGACCACCTCAACATCAACATCGAAAAGGGAACTTGCATCTACCTCAAGCCCGCGGATGACCGGCTGGTCGTCCGCAAGCACGCCCTGGGAAAATTCCGCGACCTCATCCGCGCCTCGGCCACCAGCCCCGCCATGCTCATCTACCTCGACGGCAACGAAAATGCCCGCGGGAAAGAGACGGATGTCCCCAACGAAAACTACGGCCGCGAGCTGCTCGAACTGCACACGCTGGGTGTGGACGGCGGGTACACCCAGCACGACGTATACGAAGCCGCCCGCGCCCTCACCGGCTGGCGGGTGCGCACCGGGTTCCGCAAGGGCAGCGTCTACTTCGACGAAAAACGCCACGACGACCGCGCGAAGACGGTACTGGGGAAAGTCATCCCTGCGGGCGGCAAGGAGAAGGACATTGAGGAGCTGGTAGACATCGCCTGCCGACATCCTTCGACCGCGACGCACATCGCAACAAAGCTCGTGCGGCGGTTCGTCTCCGAAGACACCCCGAAATCCCTGATCCAAAAAACAGCCGAGGTCTTTCGCACCAGCGACGGGGACATCAAACAAACCGTCCGCGCCGTGCTCACCTCCGACGAATTCAAAAACTCCCGCGGGGCGAAATTCAAGCCGCCATTTCGCTTCGTTGTGAGCGCATTGCGGGCCGTGGGGGCCGACACGCACGCGCACGATCCGCTAATCGAATACCTGACGCGAATGGGTCAGGGCGTCTTCCAATATCCCACGCCCGACGGATATCCGGACAAAACTTCGCCGTGGCTGGGGACGCTGCTGTGGCGGTGGAATTTTGCCTTCGCGCTATCGACCGGCGGAGTGCCATCGGTGGAAACCCCGCTGGCGAAGCTGCTCGGCGCGGTCGGTGCGACCGGCGATGCGCCCGAGGTGAAGCTCTTCGAACATTTCACCGGCCACGCACCGACGGATGCACAGCGGGCGGCCTTGGTGGAATCGATCGGGGAAAAACCGAATGGTTTGGAGACGTCAAAGGGGCTGGTCAGTTTGATCCTGGCTTCGCCGAGTTTTCAACGGTTCTGAGGCCAGGCTCTTCTCCCTCTCCCTCTCCCCCGAGTACGAGGGAGAGGGGACCGGAGCTGCCCGTGGCGCGCTGTGAATTTATCGTCGCCTCTAACTTTTCCGGTGCTCCATGGTTCCTCATCCTTGTAGCTGCGATGTGACTTCGGCACGGCTCGCGCCGCACCCTTCGATGCGCGAGCCCGTCGGCACCCGCCGGGGGTTTCTGCGGCAACTGGTGTTTGGGCAATTGCCGTTCGTTGAGAATCCGGGGGCGCGGACGCTTGTCTGCATTTTTCTTCGGGGCGGTGCCGACACGCTCAACATGCTCGTGCCGGTGGGCGACGGGGACTATTACCGAAACCGCCCGACGCTCGCCATTGCCGCACCGAGCAAGGGGACGAAGAAGGACGCGGACGCGGCCATCCGCATCGACGACTTCTACGGGCTTCATCCGAAGATGTCGCCGCTCGAAGCCGTCTACAAAGAGGGCCGATTGGGGTTCGTGCAGGCGGTGGGATCGGACAACACCTCCGGATCGCACTTCGAGGCGCAGGATCAGATCGAGCACGGCGAAAGCTATCGCAAGAACATCGGCGGCGGCTGGCTCGGGCGGCACCTCCGCTCGCGCATCGGCGGGAGCGACAGCCCGCTGGCGGGCGTCGCCATCGGACCGACGTTGCCCGAATCGCTGCGCGGCGCGCCCGCCGCGAGCGCGCTGCATTCGCTGGATGAATTGCAGCTACCTGTTTCCTCGGGCGATCCCAAGGCGGTCTCCCGCGCGCTGTCGAAACTGTACGAGGCGGAAGTGGGAATCATCGGCAAGCAGGGGAAGGAGACGCTCGACCTGCTGCGGCGGGTGGAGCAGCTTCGGGGCAAGGCGTATCAGCCGCTGGCGGGCGCGGAATACCCGGCGGACGATTTCGGCGCGGGGCTGCGCGAGATCGCGCGGATCACCAAGGCGAACCTGGGCCTGGAGGTGGCGTGCATCGACCTGGGCGGGTGGGACACCCATTTCCTGCAAGGCATCCCGCTGGGCGGGCAGGCCGAGCTAATCAGCCGCCTGTCGCGCGGACTCGCGGCGTTCGACGCCGACCTCAAAGGCCATCGCGACCGCGTCACGACCGTGGTCATGACCGAATTCGGCCGGCGGCTCTACGAAAACGGCTCGACCGGGACCGACCACGGCCGCGGCTTCGCGCTCATGGCGATGGGCGGCCGCATCCACGGCGGAAAAGTCCATGGAGAATGGCCGGGCCTCAAGGAAGAGCCCAGCCTGCCCGGGCCGGGCGGGATGGAAGTGAAGATCGATTACCGCTCCGTGCTCGCCGAGATCCTTTCGGGCGCGGTTGGCAACGCGAGGGTGGCGGAAGTCTTCCCGGGGTTTGAGCCGAAAAAGGTGGGGATCGTGGGGGCATAGCGAATTACGTTCGTGACACGTACGTCCCGCCCGTGCTTGCGGCGCATTCCTTTGCTACGACTTGATTGCATCACTTCTTGACTTCGTTCGCACCAAGCATGGGCGGGACGCCCATGTCACGATACCGTCGCGCAAACATCTCATCGATCTCCGCGCTTGAAGTCACTTCCTTATGCGCGAGTGCAAACACGCGATTGTGGTGCAGCCTTTCTGGCTGCATTTGCAGGCTGAAAGCCTGCACCACAAAAGGCCGATCGCGTACGATCGTTCAATTCCGTCATGCCTGGCTATCATTTGCCCGGCGGGGCGGCAGATTCCTGTCGCTCCTCGACGGAAGGAGCAAGAAATGAAAGCGATCGTCGTTCACGAATTCGGCGGGCCCGAGGTTTTGAAGCTGGAGGAAGTTCCCGACCCCAAGCCCGGTCCGGGGCAGGTGGTCGTGCGTGTCGAGGCGGCGGGGGTGAACCCCGTCGAGACGTACATCCGCGCCGGAAACTACGGCCCCCGACAGTTCCCCTACACGCCCGGCTCCGACTCTGGTGGGATCGTCGATTCCGTCGGCTCGGGTGTCACCAGCTTCAAAGCCGGCGACCGCGTCTACACCTCCGCGAGCATCTCTGGAACGTACGCGCAGCTTGCACTCTGCACCGAGGCGCAGGTGCATCCCCTTCCCGCGAACGTGAGCACCAGGCAAGGGGCGGCGGTGGGCGTGCCCTATGCGACGGCGTACCGGGCGGCGTTTATCCGCACTACGCCGCGGGGAGGCGAGACGGTGCTGGTGCATGGCGCAAGCGGCGGAGTCGGAATCGCCGCGGTGCAGCTCATGCGGGCGGCGGGGCTCACCGTCATTGGCACCGCGGGCAGCGAGAAAGGCCTTAAGCTCGTCCGCGAGCAGGGCGCTCACCACGCGCTCGATCACACCAAGCCCGATTATCTTCAGGAACTCCTGCGCCTCACCGGCGGAAAGGGCGTGGACCTCATTCTCGAAATGGCCGCCCATACGAACCTGGGGAAGGACCTGACGGTGCTCGCGAAGAACGGCCGCGTGGTGGTGATCGGCAGCCGCGGGCCGATCGAGATCAACCCGCGCGACGGCATGACCCGCGACGCGGCCATCCTTCCCATGACCCTCATGAACGCCACCGAGCCCGAGCTCAAGGGCATCCACGCCGCCCTCCGCGCGGGGCTTGAGCTGGAGACGCTGCGGCCGGTGATGGGCAGGGAATTCCCGCTCGCCGATGCGCCCAAGGCGCACGAGGCGATCCTTCAGCCGGGGTCGTATGGGAAGATCGTGCTGATTCCGTGAAGCTGGAACGTGAAACGTGAAAACGTGAAGAGGTTTCTCCGTAACGCTGGAGTCATGTAGGGTGAGCGTTCTTGCCCACCGATTATCCATCATTGCGGTGCCCAGTGGATCTCACCATCACGCCGGGTACGAGCTGAAGGCGAGGCCCCGGATTCCGTCGGTCGGAGAGTCCGTTCCCCGAAGAATCCGGGGCCTCGCTTTCAGCTCATACCCGGCGTGTTCAATGAACTCCGACCCCCAACATGCAGCTCATGTAGGGTGGGCGTACTCGCCCACCATTTAACTTGGGCGGTCGAAGAACGGTGGGCGAGTACACCCACCCTACAAAATTCGAAATTCCGGCGCAACTCGGCGCTCCGCCGCTCACCTTATCCCTCTCCCCTGAGCACGACGGAGAGGGAACCAGAGGGGGACGTTAAACACTAGAGTAGGGATACGGGATCGACGTCCACGGCGATGCGCTCGTTGCGGGCTAGGCCGCCTTGCTGGCGGACGGTCGCGAGCATCTTTTGCAGGGGCGCGGCGCTGGCGGCGACCATTACCAACTGGCTGCGGAAATACCCCGCGATGCGGCTGATGGCACAGGGCATGGGCCCTTTCATCTTCACCTCGGGGCAAACGGTGCTGATCACCTCCGTAAACTTCGCGGCAAGTTCCTCCGAATGCTTGTGCAGCTTTTGCTGGTCCTGGTCGCGCATCACAATCCGCACCATCCGCGCGAAGGGAGGCAGGCCGACCTCGCGGCGGCTTTGCAGTTCGGTCTTGGCGAAGCCAACGAAGTCCTGGCGGATGGCGGCCTGAATGGTCGGATCGTCCGGGAGGAACGTTTGCAGGACGACCCGCCCCGCCGCGTCGCCCCGGCCGGCGCGGCCGGCAACCTGCGTGATGAGCTGGAACGTGCGCTCGGCGGCGCGGAAGTCGGGGAGCGCGAGGGCGGTGTCGCCGCTGATGACGCCGACCAGCGTGACGTTCGGATAGTCCAGCCCCTTGGCGATCATCTGCGTGCCCAGCAGCACCTGCACCTCGCCATTGGCGAAGCGGCCGAGGAGGGCCTCGTAATCCTTGGCGCTGTGCATCGAATCGCTATCCACCCGCGCGAAGCGCAGATCGGGGAACTTGCGCTGCACTTCTTCCTCCACGCGCTGCGTGCCCAGGCCGAAGAGGCTCAGCAACTTGCCGCAGTGCTCGCACTTGGCCGGCAGCGGGTTGACGGCCAGGCAATAGTGGCAATGGAGCTGGCCGGTATGGACTCCCTCGGCGAGGGTCGCCCCGCGCGCGTGGGCAGCCGCGGAACGGTGGTAGGTCATGGTCGCGTCGCAATACTTGCACTGCACGGCGTTCTGGCA
>JAQGHP010000090.1 GCA_028288775.1 Phycisphaerales bacterium
TTTGCGATCGTGAACTTCGTCTGGTGGATCGGGATCGGCCACGCGGGGACGTTCATCTCGGCGATGCTCCTGCTCATGCGCCAGCATTGGCGCACGAGCATCAACCGCTTCGCAGAGGCGATGACGCTCTTTGCGGTGATGTGCGCGGGGTTGTTCCCGCTGCTGCACCTGGGGCGTATCTGGCGCTTCTACTACCTGTTCCCCTACCCCAACCCGATGCAGCTCTGGCCGCAGTTCCGCAGCCCGCTGGTGTGGGACGTGTTCGCGGTCAGCACCTACTTCACCGTCTCCCTGCTGTTCTGGTACCTGGGCCTCGTGCCCGACCTCGCGACGTTGCGCGACCGCGCGCGCAACCGCGCCGTGCGGATGATCTACGGCATCTTCGCGCTCGGCTGGCGCGGGTCGGCCAGGCACTGGCGTCGCTACCAATCGGCTTACCTGCTGCTCGGCGGGCTGGCCGCGCCGCTGGTGGTGTCGGTGCACAGCATCGTGGGTATGGACTTCGCCGCCGCGATCGTGCCCGGCTGGCACACCACGATCTTTCCCCCCTACTTTGTCGCGGGCGCCATCTTTTCGGGTTTCGCGATGGTGCTCACGCTGGCCATCCCGATTCGCTGGGCGTTCGGGCTGCAGGACTTCATCACCATCCGCCACATCGACAACTGCGGCAAGCTGCTGCTGGTGACCGGCCTGATCGTCGGCTACGGCTACTCCGCAGAGCTGTTCATGGGGTGGTACAGCGGGGACGTCTTCGAAAGCTACATGAACCTCAACCGCGCCTTGGGGCCGTACCGATGGGCCTATTGGACGCTCATTCTCTGCAACGTCCTTACGCCGCAGTTCCTGTGGATCCGCGCCGTGCGCCAGAGCGTGCCGCTGATGTTCGTGATCGCGTTGGTGGTGCAGATCGGAATGTGGATGGAGCGCTTCGTGATCGTCATCACCAGCCTGCATCGCGATTACATGCCCAGCGCCTGGGGCATGTACGCCCCGACCTTCTGGGACTACGCGACCCTGGCCGGGACTATCGGCCTGTTCTTCACGGGTTTCCTTCTGTTCGCCAAGTTCCTGCCCGTGATATCGATCTCGGAGATGCGCGAGCTGGTACACGCAAGCGACGGCGGCAGACATGAGCCGGGAGAGTTTCACCCGGCGTACGTGCATTGAGACGGCGGACGTGGCCGCCACGTTCAACGGAGTGCGAAACCGTGGCACGGGTTTTCAACCCGTGCGAGATGCACGGCGCACGAGTGTGTTTGGAATTTCGGACGCATTACGCACGGGTTGAAAACCCGTGCCACGGTGCGGCCTCTTACGGACGCGTCGAGTCATGGCATCGACCCGAATCGACACCCTCTTCGGCCTAGCGGCCGAGTTCGAGTCGCCCGAGGCGGTGGTAGCCGCCGCCCGTGCCGTCGCCCGCGCCGGGTATCGGCGGACGGACGCCTTCTCCCCCTTCCCGGTCGATGGCCTGGACGAAGCGCTTGGCGCGCATCGCACCCGCATCCCCCTGCTGGTGCTCAGCGGCGCGGTCTTCGGGGCGTGCATGGGGTTCTTCCTGCTCTGGTACGCCAACGTCATCACCTATCCCTGGAACGTGGGCGGCAAACCCCCCAACAGTTGGCCGGCCTGGATTCCCATCACCTTCGAGCTGGGCGTCTTGTTCGCTTCCTTCGCGGCGTTCTTCGGCATGTTCGCGCTCAACGGCCTTCCCATGCCTTATCACCCGATGTTCAACGTCCAGGAGTTCCGCCGAGCCAGCCGGGACCGGTTCTTCATCGTCATCGAAAGCAACGACCGGCGGTTCAACGCGGAAGAGACACGGCAATTTCTGGAAGGGCTCAACCCGATCACCGTGCGGGAGGTGCCGCGATGAGCCTTCCGCGCGAATTCTCGCATCCGTGGCATGGGCGGCCCGCCCATGAAGCAAGCGGCTATGGCCGCAAACCACGGGCGGGCCGCCCGCGCCGCGGGAAGGCGGCAGGTCGCTGCTTGATCGCAGCACTCTCGCTCGCCCTCGCCGGCTGCAAATTCAAGCCCGGGCACAATATGGAGGAGCAGCCCAAATACTTCCCCGCGTACAAGCCCAGCGACGTGTTCGTGGACGGGACCTCCGCGCGTCCAATTCCGGCCGGAGCGGTTCCGCGGCTGCCGGCCGACTCGCCCGGCATGCCCTACGCCGACCTCCGCGACACGCTCCCCGCCGATACCACCGCCGGCGCGCAGGCGTCCGCCATCCCCTTCCCCGTCACGGCCGAAGTGCTCGAGCGCGGACAGCAGCGTTTTGGCATTTATTGTTCGGTATGCCACGGAAGATTGGGAAACGGCGAAGGCCTGATCGCCCGTCGCGGGATCACCCCGCCCCCGTCGTTCCACCTCGAGCGCCTGCGGCAGGTCAGCGACGCGCACTTTTACAACGTCATCACCAACGGCTACGGCGCGATGTTCAGCTACAACGACCGGGTCAAGCCCGAGGACCGCTGGATGATCGTCGCCTACATCCGCGCCCTCCAGGCCGGCGTACAGGACGCCCCGGGACTGACCGATGAAGACCGCAAGAAACTCCAGGGGGTGCGCCCATGACCCGGCAAGGCACCCACGGCCATGATCCCTATGACTCCGTCCCGTTGCCGCGGGAAATCCGCGACGCCGAGCGCATCGCATTGCTTATCGGCGCGGCGGGCGTGGCGGTCTGCATCATCATCTGGATCCTCGGATCGGCGGTGCGAAGCTGGGCCCCGATGGCGGATGCCTTTTACCGCGCCTGGCTCTTCGCCTGGCTGCTGTTCCTGGGCGCGTCGCTGGGCTCGATGGCGCTGGTGATGGTCCATCACCTCACCGGCGGCCAATGGGGGCTGCTCGTCCGCCGATTCGGCGAATCCGCGGCGATGGTCCTGCCGCTGCTGTTCATCCTTTCCATCCCCGTCCTGGTCGGCATGCGCCACCTTTATCCATGGGCCCGGCCGCACATCGAGGACCCCGTCGTCCTCCACAAGCGGGCCTACCTCAACGGCGGGTTCTTCCTCATTCGCGTGCTCCTCTACTTCGCCATCTGGATCACGACCGCATGGCTCCTGCGTGAAGGCTCGTTGCGCCACGACCGCGACGGGGACGAAAACGTCGCCCGCCGACTGCGCGTGGTCAGCGCGCCGGGGCTGGTGATCTATTTCATCACCATGAGCTTCGCGTCGGTGGACTGGATCATGTCGATGGAGCCGCGGTGGTACTCCACCGTATTCGGGTTCGTCGTCACCATGGGCCAGGCGGTCACCGGGCTTTGCGTGATGATCGTGACGCTCGCGCTGCTCCGCCGCCTGCCGCCCTTCAACAGCGTGCTGCGGCGCAACCACCTCAACGACCTGGGCAATTTGCTGTTCACCTGCGTCATCCTGTGGGCGTACAACTCGTTCGCGCAATTGCTCGTGCAGTGGATGGGCAACATGGTGCAGGACATCGGCTGGTACGTGAAGCGCACGAGCGGCACGTGGCGCGTGCTCGCGGCCCTGCTCATTTTCCTCGACTTCCTCGTGCCCTTCGTCCTGCTGCTGATGCGGAACTTCAAGCGACGCGCGGAACTGATGTTGTGGCTGTGCGCCAGCTTGCTGATCATGCGCGCGATCGACCTGTTCTGGATGGTCGCCCCTGCGGGTGATGAGCCCTACCCCAATTTCCGCTGGGGCGCGCTGCTCATTGGTCTGGCCGCGCTGGCGGGGATAGGCGGCCTGTGGACCGCGGCGTACCTCCGCAACCTGGGCGGCCACCCACTCATGCCGCTGGGCGATCGCGTGCCGGTCGTCATCGAACCCTCCGACGAACTGTCCCCCGAACACACGGTTACTCCGCATGATGCAGAGATCGGAAAAAGTTCAACCGCCCTCGCGTGAAGCGCTCGCGCTGGGGTACGAGCCGGAGGTCATCCGCCGACGCGCCATGGTGATTCTCCTGGTCTACTTCATCGTCATGGCGGTGGTGCTTCACATTTTCTTGTGGGCCCTTATGACACACTACATCTCGCGCGACCGCGCAGTGGATTACCCGGCTTCGGTCGTCGAGGACGACGCCGGCCCACCGCCCCCCTGGTTGCAGCCGAGCGTGCAGCACGACGCCTATCCCTACGAGGACGCGCAGCGGCTGCACGCCGAGGACGACCAGATGTTCGCGCATCTCGGCTGGCTCGTGAACGCCAACACGCATGAGCTGAAGATACCGGAGGCGATCGTGAGCCGGGTCGCCCGCGAAGCACAGGCCCGCGCCGCCGGCCCGGCGACGTTGCCCACCGCCTCGCCCCGCGGCGTCAACACCTACGAGCCCGGCCCGCCCCCGCCCGGCAACACGCACCAGAACGGCGGCTCGCCCCAGGGCCCGACGCCTAACCTTCTCCCCGATCCCGGCGGCCGCATCCGGCGCGACCCCAACGGAGGGCGACGCCCATGATGCGAAACCACGTGTCGGAATTGAGGCCTGCCGTCGGCGGCCTGAGAACCCTGCGTGGCATGGGTGCCTCGCCCATGAAATCGCCGCAGTGGCGGCGGAAACACGGGCGGGCCGCCCGTGCCACGAGTGATGGGCTCGCGGGTTTCTGGTTGCTCGTTGTCCTCTTCGCTTCGCCGGCCTTCGCCCAGGTGCCCGCCCCGCCCCCCTCCGCACAAGCGGGCGGCGTGCCGATCCTCCGCGACGTGGGCATCGACCAAAAGCTCGACGCGCAGGTTCCCGCGGACCTGACTTTCCGCGATGAGCGGGGCCGCGCCGTTCGCCTCGCCGACTACTTCGGCCAGCGGCCGCTGGTCCTCGCGCTGGTCTATTACAAATGCCCCATGCTCTGCACGATGGTCTTAAATGACCTGACGCGCGGCATGAACGGCGTCACCTCCATGAGCGCCGGCGAGCAATTCGACGTGCTGGCCGTCAGCTTCGATCCGAACGAGACGCCCTCCCTCGCGGCCGCGAAAAAGGAGCAGTACGTCCGCGCCTACCGCCGGCCCCGGGCCGAGCAGGGCATGCACTTTCTCACCGGCTCCCCCGAGTCGATCAAGGCGCTGACGCAGGCGGTGGGCTTCCGCTACACGTGGGACGCCGAGCATCAGGTCTTCGCCCACGCCAGCGGGATCATCATCCTCACGCCCTCCGGCAAAGTGTCCCGCTATTTCTTCGGGCTGGATTATCAGCCGCAGGATCTGCGGCTCTCCCTGCTGGAGGCCGCTGAACAAAAGATCTCCCCGTCGCCGACCGATCGCGTGCTCCTGTACTGCTTTCATTACGACCCCCGCACCGGCCGTTACGGCCTGATCATCTCCCGGGCGCTCCGGGCCGGGGGCGTGCTGACGATGCTGCTTTTGGGCGGGTTCGTGGCGTACCAGATCCGCCGCGACCGAAGGGCCCGCGTGCCGCGGCCGAAAATTCGAGCGTGACGTCATGGACGAAAGGTTCCGACTATTCCCCGAAGAGGCGTCGACTCTCGCCCGCGAGACCGACCACCTCTTGTATTACCTGCTGGGCGTCAGCGTCTTCTTCACGCTGCTGATCTTCGTCTTCGTGGTCTACTTCGCGCTGCGCTACCGCCGGAGGTCGGACAACGAGTTTCCGCCCGAGGTCCCCAGCCCCCTCTCGCTGGAGATCACCTGGAGCGTGGTCCCGTTCATTCTCATGATGGGGATGTTCTTCTGGGGCGCGAGCCTGTACGTACAGATGAAGCGCCCGCCGGCCAACGCGATGCAGATCAACGTGGTCGGCAAGCAGTGGATGTGGAAGGTGCAGCATCCCAACGGCGCGCGGGAGATCAACGAGCTTCACGTCCCCACCGGCCGGACCATCCGGCTGATGATGGCCTCGCAGGACGTGGTGCATTCGTTTTTCATCCCCGCGTTTCGCATCAAGCAGGATGTGATCCCGGGGAGCTTCGTCACGCAGTGGTTCATCGCCACCAAGCCGGGGACCTACCACCTGTTTTGCAGCCAGTATTGCGGTACGGAGCACTCGAAGATGGTCGGCCGCGTGATCGTGTTGCGCCCGGAGGAATACGAGGCATGGCTGGCCGGCGCTCCGCCCGACGAGCCCCCGCCAATCGCGGGCGGCCGGCTGTTCGTCACGTACGGGTGCGTCGCCTGCCATAGCGCGCGGGCCCCGACGATGGCCGGGCTGTACGGGTCGCGCGTGCAGCTCGACGACGGCAGCACGACCGTCGCGGATGACGCGTACCTGCGCGAATCGATTATCGAGCCGGGCGCGAAGGTGGTCGCCGGGTATCCGCCCGTCATGCCCAGCTACCGCGGGCAGCTCAGCGAGGAGCAGCTCATCGATCTGGTGGCGTACATCAAGTCGCTGGGCGCGGGCGCGTCAACCGAGGGCGGCGTGCGGCCGCTGCCCGCCACGCGGCCCGTTAACGGCTTCAGTCCCGACCGTGCCCCCAACTACCCGCCCGCACGCCAGACGCCGGGCGCAGAGCCGGTTGAAGTCGAACGCGGCCGGCTCGGGGGCGGGCGCGAAAAATAAGGTGTGACTCATGGCAACCATCTCCGGCGATCTGCCCTTCATTCCCGCGTACGAGGCGCCGCCCACGTACCTCAACGCCGGGCACACCGTCCGCTCGTGGCTGCTCACCAAGGACCACAAGCGCATCGCCCTCCTCTATCTCTTCTCGATCACGTTCTTCTTCGCCATCGGCGGCGTCGCCGCCACGCTCATGCGCATCCACCTGCTCACCCCCACAGGCCTGCTCGTCGAAGAGGCGACCTACAACAAGCTCTTCACCCTGCACGGCGTCATCATGGTCTGGTTCTTCCTCATCCCCTCCATCCCCACGACCCTCGGCAATTTCCTCATCCCCCTCATGATCGGCGCACGCGACCTGGCCTTCCCCCGGCTCAACCTCTTTAGCTGGTATTTGTTCATCAGCGCAGGCTTCTTCGTGCTCCTGGCTCTCATCCTGGGCGGAGTGGACACGGGCTGGACTTTTTACACCCCCTACAGCAGCACCTTCTCCAATTCGCACGTCACCCTCGCCGTCATCGCGATCTTCATCAACGGCTTCAGCTCCATCCTCACCGGCCTGAATTTCATCGTCACCATTCACACGATGCGCGCGCCGGGAATGACCTGGTTTCGCCTGCCGCTGTTCTGCTGGAGCCACTATGCCACCAGCCTGGTGATGGTGCTTGCGACGCCGGTGCTGGCGATCACGCTGCTGCTGGTCGGCATCGAGCACGTCTTCCGCGTCGGCATCTTCGAGCCGGCGTTGGGCGGCGACCCGGTGCTGATGCAGCACCTGTTCTGGTTCTACTCGCACCCGGCCGTGTACATCATGGTCCTGCCGAGCATGGGCGTGGTGAGCGAGATCGTACCTTGTTTCTGCCGCAAGCGGCCCTTCGGCTA
>JAQGHP010000180.1 GCA_028288775.1 Phycisphaerales bacterium
CGGAGCCAGGTCACCAACCGCGAGATGCGGGCGATGGACAACTCCACGATCCGCTACTTCCTGCGCAAGCAGGTGCTCGCCGAGCAGGCGCACCCGGGGACGAATGACATGAGCCCCCCAGCGTCGGTGCCGATCGATCCGCCGTCCGCGTCCCAGCCCGCGGCCCAGGCCGTGAAGCCTGCAGACCGGGCGGAAGCCTTCGCGCCGAAGTTCAGTGAGCCGACGACCGGCCCCGCCGAGCCGGCCAAGTCCGCGGTCGCCGCGGCGCCCGCGACTCACCCGGCCACCTCGCCGGCAACGCCGACGAACGTCGCCGACACCGATACCTCGCCCGCGTTTCCCGATACGGAGGGCAAATGAAGGGCACGCGAATGTGGTGCAGCTTTCAGGCTGCGAATGCAGGCTAAAAGCCTGCGCCACAAAGTACGAATCGCGCACGTCATGTAGTGCGCAGCGGATATCGCTGAAGGCTGAGCGGGCGACCATCGTCCGCTCAGTCTTCAGCTTCAGGGCCGCCGTGTGGAATGCGATTTGGCATTATTGCGGAGTTTGTAACCATGCTCAGAAAGTCATCCCTCTCGCTGATCTGCTCCCTACTCGCGCTCGCGATAGCGGGCTGCGGCCCCAACAAAAAAGACCCGACCGCGCGCGAGCAAGCCAACCGCGAGTGGAACTCCGCCCGCGCCAACGTGCTCGGCAGCCTCGCCACCGACCAGTACAAATCGGGCAATCTCGACAAGGCTCGCGAGACGCTCCACGAGGCCCTCAAGCTCATGCCCGACAGCGCCCCGCTGCACATCCTGTCGGCGAAGGTCGCCATCGAAAGCGGCCAGGTCGAGCTGGCCGAGCAGGAGCTCAAGCTCGCCCGCGAGCACGCGCCGAATGACGCCGAGGCCTACTACCTCAGCGGCGTCGTCTACCAGCGCTGGCAGAAGCCGCAGACCGCTTACGAATTTTACAAGCAGGCATACGAACGTTCACCGGCCGAGCTGCCTTACCTCCTTGCGGAGTCGGAAATGCTCGTGGCGATGGACCGCATGCCCGAGGCGATGGAACTGCTCCAGGGAAAAGTCACGTACTTCGAGCACAGCGGCGCGATCCGCGACGCGGTCGGCCAAATGCTGATGCAGAGCGGCCATGCCAAAGAAGCGGCGACGATGTTCCGCGAGGCGAGCATCCTCTCGGAAAATGAGGCCGCCATCCGCGAGCGCCTCGCGCTCGCCCTGTACGCCGACAAGAATTACCTGGAATGCTCGGAAGTGCTCTCCCGCCTCGTGCAGGACGCCCCGTACAACAAGCGCGCCGACCTCTTCGCGATCCTCGGCGACTGCCAGCTTCAGGCGAATCACACCCGCGAAGCGCGCATCACCTTTGAGACCGCCACGCAGCTCGACCCCTACTCGGTGAACGCTTGGCAGAGCCTGGGCCGCGCCGCGATGGAATCGGGCGACCTGAAACGCGCTGACCTCTCACTCACCCACGCCATCGCCCTGGACCACACCCGCGCCGAGACGCACCTGCTGCTGGGCTACGTGCGCGTCCGACAAAATCGCTTCCAGGACGCTTTGACGTCGTTCCAGAAGGCGGCAGCACTGGAGCCGGGCGACACCGTCACCCTCTGCATGGTCGGCTACGCGCTCGAAAAGCTCGGCCGCTCAGGCGAAGCCCTTCAATACTACTCCCGCGCGCTGCGGATCAAACCGGGCGACGAAATGGCGTCACAGCTCATGGCCGGTATCAATTTGCACGATCACAAGGAGTAGGGAGGAGGACTGAGGTCTGAGGACTGAGGACTGAGGATCTGAAAGTCGATGCGCCCCAAAAATTGTAGGATGTGCGACTTCCACGCTTACTACTTTCCTCCTCAATCCTTAGTCCTCAGTCCTCAGTCCTTCCTCCCTCCCCGTGTCTTCCGGACGTGAAAATGCAACGGAGCGTGCGTGCCCAGCCTCAGGACCCTCTACACTCTTTCGCTGACTGCCCTGGGGTTCGGGGCCGCTTTGGCGGCGGCGGGCGCGGCGGGGTTTGAGGGCCGCTTGCTCCGGTACGGCGGGGAAGGCTTGCTGATTCTGGGAGGGATCGGTGTAGCCGCGACCGTCGCGCTCATGCGGCGAAGTTGTGACCGACTTGCCAACGACGTATCCCGCCCCGGCGCACTTACCGCACCCGGCGGCGTCACCGCAACCGATACCGGTTTTCCCTTTCTCACCCGCGCCACGTCGGCGGTGCTGGAGGCGGCGGAACGCGCCGTCGCCGAGGCCCGCCTGCAAGCCAAAGAGCTTGAAATTCGCCTCAAAGTCGCCACCGCGGAGCGGCAACACGCCCAGGCAATCCTCTACAGCATTTCCGACGCGGTGCTCGTCACCGATCCGTTTGACGAGCTGGTTCTCGCCAACGAATCTGCTGCCCGCACGTTCGACTTCGACCTGGCCAGCTCCGGCCACTCTCCCGTGGATCGCGTGCTGCGCGATCCGAAAATGATCGCGCTGATCCGCGAGATGCGCCAGAGCCACAGCCGCACCGGCCGGCGGATCGTCGAGCACGAGGTGCGCAACGCCGCCGAGAGCCGCACGTTCAAGGTCACCCTTTCGAGCATCAGCGACGGCGACGTCCCCGCGGGCGTGGTGGCCGTTCTGCACGATGTCACGCGCGAGCGTGAAGTGTCGGAGATGAAGAACGATTTCGTCTCGATGGTGAGCCACGAGCTGCGCACGCCGCTGGCGAGCATTCGGGCCTATGTGGAAATGCTCATCGACGGCGAAGCGGATGACGTGAAGACCCAGCGCGAGTTTTACGACGTCATTCAAAACGAGGCCAACCGCCTGGGCCGGCTAATCGACAACATCCTGAACATCTCGCGGATCGAATCGGGGCTGGTGCGCGTGAACAAGCAGGCACAGAGCCTGAGCGTGATCGTGAAGGACGCGATGGAGGTGATCGCGCCGCAGGCAAAGCAGAAGCAGATCGTCATTACCGAGGAACTCACTCCCGTTTTTTATCAGACGTTCGCCGACCGCGACATGCTGTACCAGGCGGTGCTGAATCTGCTGAGCAACGCCGTGAAATATACCCCGGCGGGGGGGGCGATTACGGTGGAAATATCGGTGGACGAGCCACAAAAAAAGGTGCTCACCCGAATTTCCGACACGGGAGTGGGGATTCCCCCCAAGGACCTCCCGTTTGTGTTCGATAAGTTTTATAGATCAGAAGCCAATAGCCGCATGGCGCCGGGCACCGGCCTGGGGCTCTCGCTCGTCAAGCACATCGTCGAAGCCGTCCACCACGGCCGGATGTTCGTCGAAAGCCACGTCGGCAAAGGAAGCTGCTTCGGGTTCGAAATGGATTTGTGTGAATGAAGGGTAGTTGCTGGTTGTTGGCTGCTGGTTGCTAGTGAAGACGCAACCAGCAACTGGCAACTGGCAACCAGCAACTTATGAATGAAAATGAAAAGACAATCCTCGTCGCCGATGACGAATCGCACATCCTCAACGTCGTGTCGTTGAAGCTGCGGAACGCGGGGTTCCGCGTGCTGACCGCAACGGACGGACAGGAGGCGCTGGAAGTCGCGCTGCTGGAGCGGCCGGACCTGCTCATCACCGATTACCACATGCCGCTGCTCTCGGGGCTTGAGCTCTGCCAGCGCCTGCGGCAAGAGTGCGCGGCCATCCCCGCGATCATGCTCACCGCCCGCGGGTACAACCTCGAACCCGAAGATACCGCCCGCAGCGGCATCCTTCGCATGGTGAGCAAGCCCTTCAGCCCCCGGCAGCTTCTGGCAACCGTGCAGGAGGTTCTGGCCGAAACAGCCGTCGCGGCTTAACCGCGGCAGGCTGATGGGCCTTTGAGTTTCTTACGACGCTGATTTCACTATGACGTTGGGCATCGAGAAAATCTCCGCCGCACATCCGCAACGGCCCCCGGCCGTTCCCGCTGTGACTCTCGAAAGCCTCGCCGGCCGCTTCCAGCCCGGCGGACTCTTTCTCCTCGCGCTGGGCCCCGATGGCTCGCTGACCTGGCACGACTCCAACGCCGGCGCGTTCTTTCTCCGTTATGCATTGCCCATCCTGCGCAATCCCGCCCCGCACGGCCAGGATCCCCGCGCGGAGTTGATCCGGGTAAACGGCGCAGTCTCCGTCCATCGCCCCGTGCCCGGCATCATCGCAGCAGCGTTCCCGTGGTCCGAACGGCGGCAGAGCCAGGGCACCCTCCTGCTCGCGGCACGCGAAGAGTCCTTCTCCTTGAGCGAAGACGTGCTCCGCCATTGCGGCCGCCTGGGCCTCGATAGCGCATGGCTCGCAACCCAGGCCGGCGAATTACCCGCGTACACCGAGGTCTCGCTCCAACGGCAAGCCCGGCTGCTCCTGGCCTCGCTGCGCGACCAGCTTCGCGTCGCCGGCCTCGAGCAGGAACTTACCAGCATCTCCGAACAGCTCGCCTCGACCTACGAGGAATTAAGCCTCATCTACCAGGTCAGCGGCGGCATGCGCGTCAACCGCAGCGCCAGCGACTTTTTCAAATCCACCTGCCTCGAAGTGCTCCAAGTCATGGGCATGCGGGGCGTGGGCGTCATGCTCCACACCGAAGGCCACCGGAAAATTGAGCCGGTGATCTATGGCCAGGTCGCGCTGCCGCCGGCCTTGCTGCATCGCCTGGGCGCTGAGCTTTTCCCGCTGATCCGCGAGCGCAAGTCGCCGCTGCTTATCACCGACCTTGCCGCCGACAAGCACTTTCCCTGGCTCGCCGGGCACGCCAGCCAACTCCTGGCCGTACCGCTCCAGCGGTACGACCAGACGCTCGGCTGCCTCTTCGCGTTCGACAAGGAGGCCGGCGAGTTCGACTCCGCGGACGCCAAGCTGCTCAACTCCATCGCCAACGAGTCGGCCATCTATCTCGAGAATTCGCGCCTGTTCGAGGACGTGCATGGCCTGATGATGGGCCTGTTGCATAGCCTCACCAGCGCGGTTGACGCAAAGGACGCCTACACCTGCGGCCACAGTGAGCGCGTGGCGCTGCTCAGCCGCCATCTCGCCCAGCGATCGGGCCTGAGCGACCACGATGTCGAGCAGGTGTACATGGCCGGGCTGCTCCATGACGTCGGAAAGATCGGCGTGCCCGAAAGCGTCTTGCAGAAGACCGGTAAGCTCACGCCGGAAGAATTCGACCAGATGAAGAAGCACCCGGAAATCGGCGCGCGCATTCTTCAGGACGTGCGCCAAATCAAGCAGATCATCCCCGGCGTACTGCACCACCACGAGCGCTTCGACGGAAAAGGCTACCCCGCCGGCCTGGCCGGGGCGGACATCCCGTTGATGGGCCGCATCATCTGCCTTGCCGATTGCTTCGATGCCATGACCAGCAACCGCACGTACCGCAAGGCGCTCCCGCTGGAAGTGGCGATGATCGAAATCCGCCGTTGCTCCGGCACCCAATTCGACCCCGCCCTCGCCGAAGCCTTCCTGAGCTCCACCGGCGACTTCTACCGCGACCTCCTGCGCAATCACCAGGAAAAGTCGAAGAAGCTGATTGATTTGCAGGAAACGCTGCGCCTGGCTTAGAAGTGCTGAGTGCTGAGGCGGAGGAGCCAGAAGCCAGGAGCCAGTAGAAGAGCGCACGGAGACGGGCGCTGGCTGCGGTGAGGTAAGCCGAACCGAGGTCCGAGTCTACTCATTACCGAGTCTACTCATTCACGCCGGGTACGAGCGACAGCGAGGCCCCGGATTCTTCGGAGTCCAGGGTTCTACGGTCCACGAAATCTGCATTCTGCACTTACGCATTATCGGTCTCACTCCAAACGCCAGCCGCACTGTGATCTGGTCGATAAGTCAGCTATGCCCGTTACCTGCGACGAATACAACGGCGTGTCCGTCGTAACCCTTAAAGGCGATCTATCCGCCCTCGAGGCTGCGGCGCTCCGCGACACGCTCGCGAACCGCGCCAAACGACCGAACGTTGTGATCGACCTGGAGGCTTGCCATTTCATCGCCAGCGTCGGCCTCGAAGCACTATTGGACGCACTGCGAACCTGCGAGCAACGCGGCGGACGCGTCATGCTCGCCGGCCTCGACGCCAATTGCCTAAAAGTCCTGCAAATCACCCGACTCGATCACCGCTTCGAATGCCATTCGGAATTGGCGTCGGCCCTCAAGGTGATGACGTGATTGAGCAGGAGCCAGTGAAGAACCGCCAAGGTGGTACGCGAATTACTCCCTCTCCCTCGTACTCGGGGGAGAGGGCAGGGGTGAGGGGCCGAGCGTGAGATTGCGTTGATTGCAATGAGAGCGCAACTCGACGCTCCGCCCCTCACCCTCCGTCCCCTCTCCCCCGAGTACGAGGGAGAGGGGACGGAGGGTTCATGGTGCGTTTAGCGTAACTGTCCGCAGTAGCAACTAACAACTAACAACTGACAACGGATAACTGACCAAAGACATGACCGTCATCGAACACAAACCTCTCGGCCAACTGCTCATGGGTCGCGGCTTGCTTCAGGAGCCGCAGCTTGATCGCGCGCTCGCGGCGCAGCGGGCAGGCAGGCATCAGAAATTGCTCGGCGAGATTCTGGTCGAGTTGCAGATCTGTTCCGAGGAGCAGGTGGCGCAGACGTTGGCCGAGGCCGACGGGTTGCCGTTCGCGCGGATGAGCCCGAAACTGGCCGACCCGCAGGTGGTGGCGCTGCTGCCGCACGAGTTCCTCGAACGTAACGGCGTGCTTCCGCTGTTCCTGGTCGAAGGCGTGTTGACGGTCGCGGTATCCGAGCCGGCGAACTTGTTCCTGCTCGAAGAGATCGAACGCCGCACCGGCCACCGCGTGCAGATCGTCGCTGCCACGGGGCGCGATATCCGGGCGACCCTGCAGGCCTATCTCCCGGCGGAACGAGTGTTCGTCGTTGACGAAGTTGCGGAGGATCTTGGCCCCGACGCCTACAAGCTGCTCGATCCTCCTTCCCACCGCATGGCGGCGAAGAAGGGCGATGCGCCGGTCGAGCCGGCCGTGCTCAAGCTCGTTGAATATTGCATCTACCATTCGCTGCGCGAGGGGGCCAGCGAGGTCCACGTCGAGCCGGGCGACAATGACCTGCGCATCCGCTACCGCATCGACGGCCGACTCGTCGAAAAGCTCCGCCCGCCGTTACGACTGCATGGCGATCTCGTCGCCCGCGTGAAACGCATGGCCGGCCTCGACCCCAAGCCCGGCATCCTCCCACAGGAAGGCCGCCTGCGCCTCGCCGCCGACAAGCGCACCGCGACGCTGCACGTCAGCACCGTCCCCGGCCGCTCGGGTGAGAAGCTGGTCCTGCGCGTCGCCGAGGACGACCGCGGCCCGCTCAAGCTCGAAAAGCTCGGCTTCTCCTATGAGATGCTCAAGCAGTGGCGCAAGCTCATCACGCTCCCCGCGGGCTTGGTGCTCGTCACCGGCCCCTCCGGTTCAGGGAAGCGCGCCACGCTTTACTCGTCGCTCCAGGAACGCAACACGCCGGATGCCAACCTGTGCAGCGTCGAAGACCCGGTCGAACATCCGATTCCCGGCGTCAATCAATTTCCGGTGGACGATGCCGCGGGATTCTCGTTTCCCGTCGCCATCCGCGCGGTGTTGCGGCAGACGCCGGACGTGCTGATGCTCAGCGACCTGCGCGACGCCGACGCCGCCCGCATCGCCGCCCAGGCGGCCCTGGGCGGGCGGCTGGTCCTGGCCGCCATGCACGCCGCGGATGCCCCCGCGGCCCTCGCCCGCCTGGCGCACCTTGGCCTTGAATCACACCTTCTGGGCGCAACGGTCGCAGGCGTGCTCGCAAGGCGGCTGGTACGCAAGCTCTGCCCCGGCTGCCGTGAAGCATACGAACCCACGCTCGCCGAGAAGCGCCAGCTTGAGCCTTTCGGCGGCGCACTCAAAACACTTTATCGCCCCCGCGGCTGCGACCGTTGCCGCAACCTCGGCTTCGCGGGCCGTATCGGCATCCACGAGCTGCTGATCCCGGACGACACCCTCAGCGACCGCCTGAGCCAGGGCATCGCGCTGGCCGACCTGCGCACGCTGGCGCGTCAGTCCGGCCTAAAATCCCTCCGGGCGGATGGCATTGAAAAAGCCCGCTCAGGGCTGACCACGCTCGACGAAGTCTTTCGCGTGACGACCTAAGCGCGGAATCGCAGGGCGCGATAACGAACCCCGGCGCTCCTCGTGCAATGCGCTTTGCATTCCTCCCGCAGTGCGCCTTCGCCGAGGCCCGTTTTCAGGCCATCACACGGCTTCATGCATGATTATGCACGAAAATGCACGATTTTAAGGCATGTTAAGAGCAATGTTTTGACATATATGCCGTATCCGTATAACCACAGCATCGGCAGTCATTTGCCTCGCCGGACCGTCCGCAGCCGTCCCCGCGGTCAAAGTCCACCGGCCCTCCGATCCGATCTTGTCAAAAGCCGTACAATTGGTATGTTCGTCGTCCCGTTAGCAGCGTAGCTCAGTTGGTAGAGCGCGGGATTCATAAGCCCAAGGTCCCCGGTTCGAGTCCGGGCGCTGCTATTTCCAGATCGCTCGTTCTCCCGGCCATTTCCGTCGTTTTCCACCTCGGGCCGCACTATTTATGATTCGTCGCCGCACCGTTTGGACTTGCCGAGCGTATCGAAACGAACCCGGATTGTGATTGCCCATACCACACGTCAGGAAACCATCGGTGGCCCGAACGAGCGAACAGATTGACGGCGGCATTACCTCGGCTTGGCTGCGATACGGGGCGGCGGTCGCATCGTCCCTGCTGGCCCTTCTCCTCAAGCTATGGCTGAAACGCTATCTCGGTGATGCCGTCCCGTTCGTCTTGTTTTTTTCCGCGGTGATGGTCAGCGCATGGCTCGGCGGGATGGGGCCGGGCCTGGTCGCCACAGCATTATGCGCGGCCTTCGCCGAGGCGTACTTCATGGGGCGGGTGGAGGGGGGAGGCTTCTGGGAGAAGGTATTTCCGCTCGCCACGTTCATGGTGGAAGGGCTGCTAATCAGCGTGCTCTCTCAGTCGCGCCGACGTGTCCTGCAGGACCGAACGGCACTTCTGCTGCGCGAGCGTTCGGTCCGGGAACAAGTTGAGCAGGCGGGCCAGCGGCTGATCGGTAGCGAAGCGCGCAACACCGCCGTCTTGCAGAGCGCACTGGACTGCATCGTCTCGATGGATCATTCCGGCAAAGTCATCGAGTGGAATCCGGCTTCCGAAGCCACCTTCGGCTATCGACGTGACGAGGTTCTCGGTCGGGAGATGGCGGATCTGATTATCCCGCCCTCCATGCGCGAAGCACACCGACGCGGCCTCGCGCATTATCTGGCCACCGGCGCGGGGCCGGTGATCGGCAAGCGGATTGAGATCACCGCCGTTCGGAAGGACGGCGGCGAATTCCCCGTCGAGCTGTCGATCACGCCCATCCGATCCGAAGGGCCGCCGACTTTCACCGGGTATCTTCGAGACATCACGGCTCAAAAGGACGCCGAATCCGAACGCAACCGCCTTTTGGCGGCCGAGCGAGACGCCCGGCAGGACGCCGAAAAGGCGAATCGGATGAAGGACGAGTTTTTGTCGATCGTGTCGCACGAGCTTCGCACGCCTTTGAACGCCATTCTGGGCTGGTCGCAGATCCTGGGCGCCAACCACGTCAGCGAGGAAGACTTGAAGGAAGGTCTGCAAGTCATCCAGCGCAACGCACGGGTGCAAACGCAGATCATTGAAGACATTCTCGACATGAGTCGGATCATCTCCGGGAGGGTCCGCCTCGACGTGCAGCGGGTGAATCTGCCAGATGTGATCGAAGCCGCGATCCAGTCCATGCAAACCGCCGCGGACGCCAAAGGCATTCGGCTCCAAATAGTACTGGACCCGCTTGCCGGCCCGGTATCGGGCGACCCGGCCCGGTTGCAGCAAATCGTCTGGAACCTCCTTTCCAACGCCATCAAGTTTACTCCCAAGGAAGGGCGGGTCCGGATAACTCTGGAGCGCGTGAATTCACACGTCGAGATCAGCGTCAGCGACACTGGCGAGGGGTTGAAGCCAGACTTTCTGCCGTTTCTATTCGAGCGCTTCCGTCAGGCGGACAGTGCGACCACCCGCCGCCACAGCGGGCTGGGGCTGGGGCTTTCCATCGTGAAGCAACTGGTGGAACTGCACGGCGGGACCGTGCATGCGAAAAGCCCCGGCGAAGGCCAGGGTTCGACATTCATGGTCGCACTTCCCCTGACTCCTCTGTATGCCGACGAAGACGGCGACTCCCGCCGCCACCCGACAACCAGCGACGGCGAGGCGACGGACTTCAGGCCGGTGCTGAAGGGCCTGAGGATCCTGATCGTGGACGACGAGGCCGACGCGCGCAATCTTCTCAAGCGGCTACTGGAAGAATGCGACGCCGAAGTGACGACCAGCGGTTCGGTCGAACAGGCGCTGGAGCACATCGCCGAGATTCGCCCGGACGTCCTGGTAAGCGACATCGGTATGCCCGGCCGCGACGGTTACGATTTGATTCGCGTTCTTCGCACGCTCCCCGCTGAACAGGGCGGATCCACGCCCGCCGCCGCCCTCACGGCGTTCGCCCGATCGGAGGACCGCACGCGGGCGATCATGGCCGGCTTCGACGTGCATCTCGCCAAGCCGGTCGAGCCCAACGAGCTTCGCGCGGTCATTGCCCGCTTGGCAGGACGAAATCCGCAAAACTGAAAATTGACGGGATTCCCGCCCTCTGGAAGCGCCTCAATCCGACTTGCAAATATCCAATTCGATCCGCCCGCTCCTACAGTGTTCAATTCGTTTGTAGTGCGACCGGCTCATGCTTGATGCCTTCCGTCTCCGCGAGCAATGGCAGCGTGACGGTAAACCGAGCGCCTCGGCCCGGCCCTTCGCTCTCGGCGCGGATGGACCCGCCGTGCAGGTCCACGATGTCTTTGACGATGGACAGGCCCAGCCCCAGACCGCCGTATTTTCGCTCGAGCGACCCATCACCCTGGGAGAAGCGGTCGAACGCTTTCTTCAGGTATTCCGGGTCCATCCCTTCGCCGTCGTCGGTTACCTGGATTTGCGCCGTGTCACTTTCGCAGGTCAGGCGGACCTGGACGTGGCCGTGCGTCGGCGTGAATTTGAGGGCGTTGGTGAGAAGGTTGGAGACGACCTGACGCAGACGGATGGGGTCGCCCTGGACGAGTACGCCAACCGACGCCGCCACGCGCAGATCGATTCGCCTTCCCTGCGCCTCGGCCCGCATTCCGTCGGCAGCGGACTCGACGAGCATGGTCAGGTTAAGCGGCACCATGTCGGTGTGCATCTTGCCGTGGACGATGCGCGAGGTGTCCAGCAGGTCGTTCACCAGGTGCGATTGGTCCTCCGCGCATTGGACGATCTTATCCACGGCCTCCTCCCGCTCGCGTTCGTCGAGGGTTTGGGACCGGAGCAGCTTGGACCATAGAAGGATGCCGCCGACCGGGGTCCGCAGTTCGTGGGAGACGATGGCCAGGAATCGGTCCTTGGCCTCGTTCGCCTGCCGGGCTTCGTCGTACAGCCGAGCCTTCTCTTGTTCACTGCGCTTCAGCCGATCGGCATAGCCTTTCGCCTCCCACAGCGCCTGGCGCAATAAACCGCTAAAAATGCATATGGACAGGCCCAGGATGAAAAAGACGGCCACTCCAAGCACGTCGTTCGCGCCGGCGAAGGCAAACGAGAACCGGGGCGCGACGAAGCAGTAATGCCCGATGAGGCCGCCCAGTGTCGTGGCCAGCACCGCCGGCCCGGCGCCTCCGAACCACGCGGCGACGATGACTGCAAGGTAAAAGGTGGAAAACTGATGATCGTCGCGGAGCAACCCCTGGAGCGCGAAGCGCATCGCCGTCGCCAGCGTCACGCACAAGAGCGCGACCCCGTATCGTATCCAGGCGGGGCGATCGAAGCGGTGCATGGACGGCCCGTCAGCGCGGAATTTCTCCCCCGGGGAATTTAAAGGATAAAGCGCGAACGAACCGGAAAGCAAGCATCCTCTGCGTTGGCGACAATGAATTGAAACAGCGGCGGAATCACGCGGCGCGAAGACGTTCGAGCCACGATCCGTCATCCGCGTCGAGGATGGCGACGGCGGCAGGGGGTCAACTAAGCAGATTAACCCGTTGTTTGCCAAGACCCGTCCAACGCGCGGACCCGCCCGCAGGGCAACGGAGGGCATCCAGGGAGCCTATGCATCCGCCCGCGGCTTCGTTGAGAGTTCCTCGACGCACGCCAGCAATTCGGACATCTGGTAATTGGCCTTCACGAAGACATGTTTCACGCCCAACTCCTCCACGCGTTCGAGCACCGCCGGGTCGGCGAAGGCGGTCAGCAGGACCACGGGCAGGTGCGACCAACGCAGATAGGAGCGGATCACTTCCAGGAATTGCAAGCCGTCCATTTCCGGCATGCGCACGTCGAGCACCACGACGTCCGGCGTGGCCGCGTCAATCAACGCGGCCAGTGCCTCGCGGCCATTTGGCGCGGTGCGCACGGCCTTGCCGGACTTGCGGAGTGCGAGCATGACGGCTTCGCAGCCGTCCGGGTCATCATCTACGACTAGTACAGCGGCCATGGCCCGATGCTATCCATGTTACATAGGCGGCGCGAACGGGTAATCTCACGCGATTTTGGGCGGGGAAGGTCGCGGAGTGAAAATGGGGGAATTAGGTAGCGAAAAGGGAATTACATCTTGCAGATCATCGCGCACAATGGGCGTTTACTGCCCCGGCAATTCCATCCCGACGGCATTGGCAAGCAGGCATGCAGCCCGGTAGGCCTCTTCCTCGCCTTCGCCGTCGTCGCAGCGGGCGACGTGGGTCGGCCCGTCGCCCAGCAGCGGGAGGGCGCGCATTTCGACCGCGCCATTCACCCGGAACATGGTGACGAGGTAACCCGCCGACCCGATCTTGCGGAGGATGTCGGCGGTCATGCCGATGGGATGCTGCATGGGAAGGGCGGGGGAGCGTTTAAGGGTTTAATCGTTCAAGGGTTCAAGCGTTTATCGGGGCGCTAAATACTCACCCGGCGATCTTCACTCTAACGCCTTCGGATCGCAAATTGCAAAGTGCAAAGTGCAAATCGGGAATGAATACATTGGCGTGAGTTGTCCCTTGAACCCATAAACATTTGAACGATTGAGCTCTTAAACCCTTAAACCTTGAATCCTTAAACTCTTGAACCTCTTCAGTGTCGGCGGGTGGGCAGGGCATCGGAGGGGGCTAGGTCTCGCCCTGCCCGTGGGTCCCGCCGACGTAAATAACGTCTGATATCGGCGGAAAGAAGGCAAATTGGCTCCGAAAAGGTCCATTCACACCGCCGCGGCGACCCGCTGGGTTTCGCCGTCCTTCTTGAACGGCACGTCCGCCAGGCGGATGCTTGGGTGCTGCTTCTCAAAATACCGAAGTGACCATTCGCTGGGGAAAAGGATCGCGGGTTGCTCCTTCGCGTCGTAAGCCAGCTTGGCCCCGCTGGGCAGCGAAAGCTCGGCGAGCGTCGAAGCGGGCGTTTCCGGGGAAACCCAGCGCAGCAGTTCCCACGACGCCGATTCGAGCCGCGACTCCGCGCCGTATTCGGATTCCAAACGATACTGCACCACCTCAAATTGCAGCGGGCCCACCGCCGCCAGCAGGGGGGCGCGCTGCGACGAATCCTTGATCTGGAACTGCTGCACCACGCCTTCCTGCAGCAACTGCTCCAGCCCCTCGCGAAAACGCTTGGATTGCGACGTCGCGGTCGCATGCAGATAAGCGAAGCATTCGGGGGCGAAGCGCGGAATCTCGTCAAACACCAGCGAAGGCTCTTCGGTAAGCGTGTCGCCGATGCCGAAACCCGCGTGGCCGACGAGCCCGATGACATCGCCCGCGAAGGCCTCGTCGATCGTCTCGCGTTCCTGCCCGAAAAGCTTGTGCGAACTGGAGAGGCGGACGCGCTTGCCGCTCTGCACGTGGGTCACGGCCATGTCGCGCGTGAACTTCCCCGAGCAGACCCGCACGAACGCGATGCGGTCGCGGTGCCGAGGGTCCATGTTCGCCTGGATCTTGAAGACGAATCCCGAAAAATTGGGGTCGTCCGGATTAACCGGCGTCTCTCCCGCCACCCGCGCCCGCGGCGGCGTCGAGTGCGCCAAAAACGCGTCGAGCAGCAACTGCACCCCAAAGTTGTTGACCGCGCTGCCAAAGAAAACCGGCGTAAGTTTCCCGGCCAGCACCGCCTCTTGATCGAAGCTCGCGCCCGCCGCGTCGAGCATTCCCAGTTCTTCGACCACGTTCAAATACACGTCGTCACTAAGTTTCTCGCGCACGAGCGGATCGGACAAATCATGTATGGAAACCGGCGCACGATACGCCCCCGCACTGGTGCGCTCGAAAAAATGCACCTGCTTCCCCAGCCGCTCGAAGACGCCCTTAAACGCCGGCCCCGTCCCCAGCGGCCAGTTCATCGCGAACGCGCTGATGCCCAGCACCTCTTCAAGCTGATCGAGCAACACCAGCGGCTCGAGCGTAGGCCGGTCGAGCTTGTTCATGAACGTAAAGATCGGCACACCCCGCCGACGGCAGATCTCAAAGAGCTTGCGCGTCTGGCTCTCGATGCCCTTGGCCGCGTCGATGACCATGACCACCGCGTCCACCGCCGTCAGCACGCGGTAGGTATCCTCGGAAAAGTCCTTGTGTCCCGGCGTATCGAGCAGGTTGATCCGGTACCCCGCATAGTCAAACTGAAGCACGGTAGAGCTGATGGAGATCCCGCGCTTGCGTTCGAGCTCCATCCAATCCGAAGTCGCCGCCCGCTGATTCTTCCGCGCCCCGACCGATCCGGCCAACTGCACCGCCCCCCCGTACAGGAGAAACTTCTCCGTAAGCGTGGTCTTTCCCGCGTCCGGGTGGGAAATAATGGCAAATGTCCGTCGGCGAGCGATTTCGTCGTTGATCTGCATGGTAAATGTCGGCAGGAAGGCCGCGATTGGAGGCGGCGGGTTGTGCTGGTCAAAAGAGAGAGATACGCAGGCGATCAATCCGCGCACCGGTCACGGCGGACTGCCGGCGAATACGGCTAAGAGCAAATTTCCGGATCGCGTTTTCACAGCCATATCTTAGCCGCGAAAGGGGGGCGCGGAAAGTGATCGGGCGCGGGCGACGTTGACTGCGCTTTGCTCAAAACCTAGGCAAGGAACCTGCCTCTTGCGCAGCAAAGGGCGATCGCTTCTGCGCGATCCTCACATCCGCAGGCATTTCCCGGGGATTCCAGCCTATTTTCGCGTGGCACGGGGCTTGCAAATCGGTCAGGCCCCGCGAGCCTTCGGAGGCATGAATATGGGTGCATTCCGTATCGAACAAGAATTGGGCTATTTTGGGCATGATCGATTCGTGCTGTTCTACTACGAGCCGCGCATGCACGAGGTGATGTGGCGCGACAGCCGGTCTTCCGGGTCGGGCCGCAACGGGTGGCCACCTTCTTTCGCGACCCTCGCAGCCAAGGCGCAGTCCCACGGCATCAGCCTTGGCTCTGACACGGAATCGGGCGACCACGTGTTGCTCGTTGACCGTGTCGATCAACAGGCATGCTTCGCTTATCGGGAAGAGGCTCAGGAATTCCTCGCCCGCCGGGCCGATGCGGAAATGCCAAACGTCGGCTGCTGAGGCCTTAGTTTTCGATTCGATACAGGTGTGTTCTGGATCGGAGGAAGATCGCTTTTCCACTGAACGCAGGCGTGGCGAGACAGCCGCCCCCGTCCAGGTAATTGTCCGCGAGCACCTTGAATTCCCGTCCCGCCTGTAAAACGATCGACCGGCCTCCCTCCCCAAAGAAATAGACCCGGCCATTCGCGTCGACCGGCGACGCGGTAAACGCTGCCCCGATTCGCGCTTGCCAGATCTGTGTGCCCGTTTTGGCATCAATGCAGCGGGCTATCCCGGTGTCGGACACGAAGTAAAGTTCACTCCCAATCACTAACGGGGACGGCTTTAGTGGCGCTCCCCTGTTGCATTTCCAGACCACGTGCGAAGCGGTGACGTCGCCCACGGACTTCGCGTCCAGGCCGACGGCCCAGAGCTGCGCGTTGTCGTAGCCGGTGCAGAGATAGACGATGCCGTCGGCGAAAATCGGACGCGGGACCACGTTGTATGCCGGGGGTTCGAGATCGACGTGCCAGATTTCCGTGCCTGTTAGCGGGTCGTATGAAACCACCCGGCGGGCCGCGGGGCTGATGAGCTGGTCCTTGCCGTCGAAGTGAACGACGATCGGTGTGCCGTAAGCCTTACGGCGCATCGGCGGCATGGTCGCCGGGAACGGGGTGGTACGGTCCTTCCGCCACACCAGCTTCCCCGTCCCCTTATTCAAGGCGGCGACGAACTGTGCATCGACGCCGTCGCAATTGAGAATACAGAGATCCCCAACAATCACCGGGCTCGATCCCGGCCCTTCCATGTGGTCGACGCGCAGTTCCTGGCTCTTCCAAATGGGCTTGCCCGTGGCGGTATCGAGGCACGCGTTTCCCTCCGACCCGAAGCAGACATAGACGCGGCCCTTTTCGATGACGGGCGAGGGGGAAGCGTAGGAGTTGAACGCGTTGATCGACTCCGGACTGTCAACGTGAAAGACTTCGACATCTTGCGTGATTTTGCCGCTGTCCTTGTTGCAGCAGATGGCACGGAGCGAGCGGCCGTCGTCCGTGGCAGTGGTCATCCAGATTTGGTCGCCCAGTACGACCGGTGAGGACCATCCGCGGCCTGGGATTTCAGTCTTGAACTTGATCTGCCGACCGGGGTCGGGCGCCGCGCCTTGGAACCACTTGAGCGGCGGATCAGCGCCGGGGGCGTGGCCCTGCTGGGTGGGGCCGCGAAATTCCGGCCAGCCGTCTTCCGCCGCGTCGGTCGAGGGAATCATCCCGAGGACGATCCCCATCACTAACAGCCTCGCCCACCGTTTTCGCATTCGTAGTCTCCGCTCGTCATGCCCGTGGATCAACGGCCCCGCACCGCTGGTTAGGCACCGATGGCGTCGTCACCTCCCTATGCCCGGTCGTACGGTTGTGTGACACGCACCGACCGCTTCAACCGCGAATCAGCCGACGGGTATCAATTGCACAGGGGGGAAACAACCGAGAACGCTCATGATTCAGACACGGCCTGTGCGCGGCAAATTCTTCCTGGCGACAACGCTTGTGACGCTGGCCTTGTCATCTTGGAGTTATGCAGAGGATTCTGAAACTCCGCTGCGTCAGCCCGCGGCCGTGGACCGCGCCGCGGCGCTGCGCGAGTTGAAGGACTTCAGCCTCGCGGGTATGGACCGACGTCTGGGCCCCAAATACGCATCGCTTACGCAATTGGAGGCCCAGCAACGGTTCCCTGAAATCTGGATGCACCCCAGCAAGCAGGAGACCGGCGGCCGCCGTTACCAGATCGGCGGGCCGTGGACCAAGGAAGGCGGGGATTTCAGCAGCACGCAGGGCCAGATCCTCTATGTCCCCGACAACGGGCCGGGAGTGGATCGCGTGACGATCCTCGAATGGTCCAACGGCTGTTTCAGTGAACGGCCCGAAGCGCCCTGGTGGGGCGGATTCCGGCCGGAACCTACTTACGAAAAATGGAAGACCGCCGCGGGCGGGAACCCGGGAACGCCGATCGCCATGGCACGCGGCATGGGCAGTTGGGCCAACTGCGGAGTGATCGTGTTTTCCTCCGGCCTCGTCGCCACCGCCGGCACCTGCACGGGCCACGGCAGTGATCCCACCTTTCAATTTCCGCCCGGCAAACTCCCCACCGCAGTATCCGTCACGAACAAGAACGAATTCGCTCTGGTAACAGTCGTCGACACGGAACAAAAGAAAGGGCAGGTCGCCGTCCTGGCGCTGGAAAGCAGCGGGAAAGTCAGCGGCTTCGCACACGAATGGCGCGACGACCACCCGTGCCTGCCGAACGTGGCGGTGTTTACGAAAATCAAGCTGCTCGGGTACATCGACCTTCCCGGGATCGAGTTCCCCACCGGCGTTTGTGGCGTGGGTAACCGAGAAGGCGGGCGCGTCAACGGCCTGGACGGTAACGCCGGCATCCTCCGCGTTTTCGATCTCGGCCAACAGTCGGCGCGCGACATGTTCCTCAAGGGCGGCAACGTAGACTACACCAGCACGGCGGGGTTCGCGGTCGCCATTTCGAAATACGAGGGAAAAGCCGCGTTCATCGATCTGCAGCCGCTCTTCGAGCGGGTGCGGAACTTCTACTTCACGACTGAAGAGAACTACCGCAAGACCCGCGATTCGGGGCTCGAGCCCGCGAAGTGGCCATACGCATTTGACGTGGACCCCTCGTGGAAGCCGCCAGTGGTGAAGGTCATCGATGTGCCGCAGCCGACCGCGGTGATCGCGAGCATGTCGGGCGGGAAAAACGCTCGCGCACTGATCGCGTCGCTCGACGGTAAAGTCGGCGTGTACGAGGTGGGCGGACTGGCAACGGAATCACCCGCCTCTGCCGAAGACATTCGCCGTGTGGGCGAGGTACAGGTCGGTCGCAACCCCGTCTGCCTCGCGTACCAGAAGTACGCGTCGAACACGATCATGGCCGTCTCGCGTGGCGACCGGGAAATTGCCTGGATCAAGTATTCGGAAAAATCGGCGGAGGTCGTCCGTCGGCTGCGGGATTCGCGGCTCATCGATCCGGTAAACGTCGAAAGCGCAGACACGCACGGGATTGAGACGCCACTGATCACGGTGGCGGACTTCAAGGGTCGCAAGATCGTCAACTACCGCTACGGCACCCTCGTTTTTGCGACCCAGGGCGGCGCGAAATTCGGCATGGGCCCCGAAGGGAAGGATGAATTCGAGTGCGGCGGCATTATGGAATTCCCCGGCTCGCCTCTCTGCGTGAGCGCGAGCAATGTGAATTGATTACCAAATGACCATGCAGGATTCATAGATTGTGGTGCAGGCTTTCAGCCTGCGTCTGCAGCCTGAAAGGCTGCACCACAAGCACAGAAGCACGCACCGTTAATTGGCTTCTTGCCATGCCTGTCTGTTCGTGAGCAGTTCTCTCAATAGCTTTCTTTGCATCTGTCAGGCGAGCGTTGGCGCCGGCGTGCGTGCGAAGGTTCCCCGTTGACGCCTCTCGGCGGCGCGCATACCCTTGGCCGTTCGGTACTTCACAAGGGAAAACATTTACGGAAGGAGCATCCTGTGCCCATTCAACTGCCGCCGCTGCCATACCCGTCTGATGCGCTGGAGCCTTACATCGACAAGCAGACGATGGAGATCCACCACGGCAAACACCACGCCGCTTACGTCGCGAACCTCAACAAGGCCCTGGAGCAGGCCCCGGATTTGCAGAACCGTCCGGTGCATGAGTTGCTGAAGGACAATTTGAAGATCGTGCCGGACGCGATCAAGACCGCCGTCCGCAACAACGGGGGCGGGCACCACAATCACTCGCTGTTCTGGCAGATCATGGGGCCCAAGGCGGGTGGGAACCCTGTCGGCAACCTCGGGCAGGCGATCAACTCGACGTTCGGTTCTTTCGACAAGTTCAAGGAACTGCTCGCCGCAGCGGCCATCTCGCGGTTCGGTTCGGGCTGGGGCTGGCTGGTCAAGAATGGGGACAAGCTCGAAATTATCTCCCTGCCCAACCAGGACAGCCCGTTGATGGAGAACAAGTTCCCCGTCATTGGCGTGGACGTGTGGGAGCACGCGTACTACCTGAAATACCAGAACCGCCGACCCGACTACGTCACCGCCTGGTGGAACGTGGTGAACTGGCAGGAAGCCGAAAACCGCTTCAACCGCGGGACGCACGCGTGATCCTCTGGTCCCCTCTCCCTCGTACTTGGGGGAGAGGGATAGGGTGAGGGGCGGAATGTCGAGGTCCGCCGGAATTCCGTTTCATGTAGGGTGGGCGTACTCGCCCACCATCCATTGGCCGCGTGAGTGTCAAATGGTGGGCGGGTACACCCACCCTACATGTCCTTCTTGCGAATCACACAACTTCGCGCCCGGCCCCTCACCCCTGCCCTCTCCCCCGAGTACGTGGGAGAGGGAGCAGAACTCCCGGCCATCAATCTCCCTCGGCGTTTTCTCTGCACCTGGGCGTCTGTGCGTTCGATTTCCCATTGGTGTTCCTTGGCGTTGAATGAGACAAAACTTGCGGCCCCCCTTCCCTCGCCGTACAAGTTTGTCCATGCGCCGAATCTATCTCCGTGACTGCACCTCGGGCGACGTCGTCGAAGACGTCTTCGTCCTTGCGAACAAGCAGTTTTCCGCCACAAACAACGGCAAGCACTTTATCAAGGCGTTGCTCTCCGATCGCACGATGCAAGTGACGGCACGGATGTGGAACGCCACGCGCGAGCTGTTCGCCGCGCTGCCGGACGGGGGCTTCTGCCGCGTGCGCGGGAAGGTGGAAAACTACCAGGGCAATTTGCAGTTCATCATCGATCAGACCTGGCCGGCAAAGGAGGGCAGCTTCGAAATCGCCGACCTGCTCCCGCACACCACCAGGGACATCCCGGCGATGTGTGCCAAGCTCGCCGAGATGCTCGGGAGCATTCAAAACCGCCACCTCTCCGCGCTGGTGCAGGCGTACCTCGACGACGAAAAGCTCATGACCGATTTCTGCCGGGCGCCCGCGGCGATGAGCATGCACCACGCATTCCTCGGCGGACTCCTCGAGCACACGCTTAATGCGGTCGAGGTGGGCGACGCGGTCGCCAAGTTTTATCCCGGCCTTAGCCGCGATCTCGTGGTGGCGGGGATTTTCCTGCACGACATCGCCAAGACGTGGGAGCTTTCCTACGCGTGCGCCTTTGGCTATACGGACGGCGGACAGCTCGTCGGGCACGTCGTCAAATCGGCGATGTGGGTCGAGCACAAGGCGAAGGAAGCCGAGGCGGTGCTCGGCGAGAAAATCCCGCAGTCGCTGATTGACGTGCTGCAGCACATCATCCTCAGCCACCACGGCGAGCCGCAGTTTGGGGCGGCGAGGGTTCCCTCCACGCCCGAGGCGATCGCCGTCCACATGATCGAGAACATGGACGCGAAGCTGATGATGTCGCTGGGCGCAACGCGCGGGGAAAACGTCTCCAGCGA
>JAQGHP010000183.1 GCA_028288775.1 Phycisphaerales bacterium
TGGGGGCCGCCCTCGCCGCGGGCGGCGATGGTCGGGTTCACGGGGCTCTTCCTCGTGCCCGGGCGCTTCGCCGAGGCGCGGGCGCTGCTGCTTTCGATGGCAGCGCAGGAGCAGCGCGGACTGATGCCCGCGGTGTTGCCCGAGGACGGTTCGCCGCCGGGGTATCACGGGGCGGACGTGGCGCTCTGGTTCGTGCAGGCGGTGTGGGAATATTTCCGGTACACCTCCGACGTCGCCACGCTCCGCCGGCATCTTTTGGACGTCGTGCTGAAGATCATCGACCGCTACCGCGGCGGGACGGCCCTGGGAATCGGCACGGACAGCGAAGGCCTGCTGCTCACCCGCGCCCCGGGCATCGCGACGACGTGGATGGACGCGAAGGTGGGCGACTGGGTCCTCACGCCCCGGCAGGGCAGGCCCGTGGAGATTAACGCGCTCTGGTACAACGCCGCGTGCTGCGCCGCCGAGCTTTCCGAGCGCTACGGCTCGCACGACCGCGCCGCCGAGCTTGCAAGCTTCGCCCGCGGCGTGAAGGACGCTTTCAACCGCCGATTCTGGAACGAATCGCTGGGCTGCTGCTACGACGTGGTGGAAAACCTGGGAATGGACCCAAGCGTGCGGCCCAATCAGTTGCTGGCGGTGACGCTTCCGTTCGCGGCGTTGTCGCTGGAGCGCCACGCAAGGCTGCTAAACAAGGTGCGCGACGAACTGCTCACGCCCGTGGGCGTGCGAACACTTTCCCCACGGGAATCGGCATACGTGGGCCGGTACGAGGGGAACGTGGTCTCGCGCGACCGCGCACAGAACGGCGGCTCGGCGCAGCCCTGGCTGCTGGGGCCGTACGTCTCTGCCGTGCTGCGCGTCCGAGGCCGCGGCGAGCCCGCCCGTGCAGAAGCCCTCGCGGCGTTGGAAGGGTGCTTCGCGTACCTCCTCGACGAAGGCCAGGGCCAGCTCTGCGAGCTGTTTGACGGTGACGCCCCGCACCGCCCCGGCGGCGCGACCGCCTGCGCCGCCGCGGTGGGACAAATCCTCCGCGCCTACACCGAGGACGTCCTGGGCCTGGGCCCCGCCGCCCCGGCCCCCAGCGGGATCGGCATTCTTGATCTGGGAATTCTGGAATCGCCGAAGGTGAAGAACCCTGCGTGAGCGGCATCTGCCCGGAATACGGGATTGGCGCCGGAAGGTTAGCGTGAAACACGGCGTATTTGCCAACGCTGCAGTGGCGTCGCCGGTGCCATGAGCGTCTCAATTCGGTGCCGTACCACATTCGGGACATCGAACGGGGGTGGCGCGCAAGTCGTAGCCGCACACGATGCAGGCGCCCTTTGAAATGAGGCGCCGCCGTCGGGTGAATCGCGCCGCCGCGATAAGAGGGAGCGTCGCCAAGAGTGTCGCCGGCGGCCAAAAGGGGAGGATGACGCCCCAACTATTAACAACTCCGGACCGGGGATCGACAAAGAGCATGGCGCGCAGGCCTGTGACGTTGCCGCCAACGTCCCCGTATGGTGGAAAATCGAACGCGTGATCGAATCGCCATCGTGTGGGGGCGTCGTCCTTGTCAGCTGCGGTCACAGGGTCCAGCCACGGTCGAAACCGGATCCACCCAACGGACCAGTGCCCGCCGGCCGATCGAATTCGGAAGATCCGTCTGGGATCGTCGCCATTGAAAACCTTGGCAGGTTCACGTGGAACCTGCCACCACTCGAGCTCATTCCAAACCCAGTAACTACGCGCCCATAGCGGCACGATTGCAACGCACAGCAGCAATGAGAGGGTGGTAAACGGGCGACGGATCATCCATTCCCCTTGAGCACGGCACGAGTCGTCCCACATTCAGGGCATTGGTCTGGAGTTGCTCGGAGGTCGTAGCCGCAGGCCGGGCAACGGCCCGACCTCGTGCGGCGGGCACGAGCCCGCGACTTCAGCCGTTCCCACCACAGCGGGCCGGCGGCCACCATCAAGAGCAGCCAGAACGGTATCGAGATCATACCGGCCGAACGCGATCGCCAATTATATCGATAGAGCGAAGGCCGTAGCGAACCCCATCCCCACGTCGGATCCGCCTCGAACGCGATCTGTTCCGAGACAAGTCGGCAACCCTCGGGGCATTTCCTCATCCGCTCAACAAAGGCCTCCTGGGCGGGGTTCGGGTGTGTCGTGTCATCATCCCGTGTCGCACGACCGTCCATAAGCAGGACATCGACGAACGAATCCCTGGGGTAGCCGGGGTCGTGGAACCAGATCAGGAATGCACGGCCGCGCCAAACGTGTAGCTGCATGCCGTTGCCCTGAAGCCACGCCGGCCACCAATCGTTTGAGATATAGCTCCGCGCCCACATGGCCACTGTCACCAGACAGAGCACCGACGACAATATGGCGGCGATGGAAAAACGGCGTATCATACCTTTGCTTCAGTAGTGCCCACGCCCGTCCCGCATTCGGGGCAGCGGTCGGGTGTCGCTCTGACGTCATAGCCGCAGAATGAGCACAGGCCCCGGCGGCGTCTCGACGCACAGCGCACTTGGCCTGCAAGCCACGACAGGGGAAGGACAGTCGATGCCGGAACAAACCAGGAGTAAGGCAGTGAAATGACCGCCGTGTCCAATTTCGCATGCCACTGGTCTCGGATGCGCCGAAGTTGGGCCGGGTCAAAGTCCACGGGGGCCAATCCATAGTCATAATTCGGGTGGTGCAAGGCCGCGGTCAGCCCGTTGAAAGCGACCTGCGTTCCTTCCGCATTCATGATGCGGTCGCACGTCCGCGTTCCGCGTTGGGGTGTCAGCAGGATATGGGCGGCGGCGAATTTGGTCGGGTCGTCCAAGGCGTGTAATAGGGGGCGTCGGGCAGCGTCACCGAGCTTGAGGAGATTCGCCGCGGGGGTTTCGTTCGGGACCCGCAGCGTGACCGAAACGAACTTGTGGCCGTCGGATACGAAGTATTCTTCCGCCCGATCCCAGCGGATGTCCCGATTGTGAAGATGATTGACCAATTCCCACGCCTGCTTCTCTGAAGCGACCGACGAGGGCGGTGCGAGGACTCGCAGTCTCCCGGCAGACGACTGGATCGTAATCCGCGCCCGTTCGGTGCTGAACACCGTCGCGTCATTGCGATAGTAACTGCGTACCCACAGCACGCTTGTCGCCACGCACAGCAGCAATGAAAGCACGGACAGGACAGTGAAAAAGCGTCGTGTCATTCGTTCCCCTTGAGCGCAGCACGAATCGTACCGCATTCAGGGCGCCGCTCCGGCGTGGCGCGGAGGTCGTAGCCGCAGGCGCGGCAGAGACCTTTACTTTGGCGCTTCGCATCCTTCTCTGCGCGGAGGGCGGTCGGAAACCAAAAGAGGATCATCAGGATCGCGGCGAAGATCAGTGCGTTGTCGAGCGTTGTATCGGGTTGGACAAACCGCTCGGCGACGAACGCGATACAAAAGAGGATGGCCGCAGTGCCCGCAACCGGACAATTGGCGTGGGCGGCAAAAAGGCTTTTGGCCAAGCGCCGGAGCATGCCCGGCATGATACCACTTTGACCTGTGCCGACGGCAGGCTCACCGCACATCGTTGGGGGGGGCCAGTTGGCGAAGAGCGGCTTCCAGGGAGTCCCTGAAAGTCGGCGTCCACAGTTGCTCCAAGGCCGACGGAAGGGCCTTTTCCATCGGCTCGTCCGGATGATCGTGGAGGGCGGCTGCCAATTGGCGCAGAGCCTTTGCGCGGTCCGGGGGCATCACATCGGCGAGCGCATCGACGTCCCCCTGCGGGAGACCCCGCAGTTTTTCGGCTGCGTTGCGGATTATCTGGGCGGCCACGCTGTCCCCTTCCACCAGCGCGGTCACGTCCTTTTTGAACTCGACGGCGTCGAGATGCCTGAGGCCCCGCTCGGCAATGCGGGGGCTCACAGCAGGGTTCACGGCGTGTGCAAACTGCCCGATCATCAGATAGCCCAGGGGACCGATTCGGCTGGAATCGAAAACTCGACTCATTTCCAAATCGAGTGTCTTCCTCTGGTTCGCTGCGACGAAAAGCGACTGGCGGACCAGCACCCCGGGCCAGGAATCCCGGTCGAACAGTCCGTCGAGGTAAGGCAGGATTAATTTCACAAACGCGAAGGCGGTGTTCCCGGTATCGGGTCCGGCGCCGTCAACGGGGATGTAGAAGTCGGAGTCCGTCGCGACGTCCGTCGGGAACAGCCGCTGTGCGGGCGCAAAGACCTCGGGCGGAAGAAGCCTGGCGAGAACGGCGGCGGCGCGAGCTTTCTTGTCCATATCAATCGTTTGTCTAGCCCAGAAATTCTTCACCACCTGTTCGACGATAAAGGAAATCGTCGAACCGGCGGGCTGCGCGCGGTCAAAACCGTTGGCCGCCCGTTTTTCCATCGCGGCAATCTCATCGGCCATCGCGCCGCGGCGGGCGCTGATCTCGTACGAGATGCCCTCGCGCATGGACTTGCACTCCAGGAGTCGGCCCGTTGCCACTTCGCAGCGCACGTGCGTGCCGCGACCGGTGACGGTCAATATTCCGTCGTGAATTTCGTATTTGAGATCCGGCGCGTGCGCGATCGAGAGGAAGGAGGCGGGGGCAAGGGTGACGTGCGCGGGCACGCCGCCTCTCGAGGGATCGATTCCCGCGCCGACGTTGAAGCTCCACTTCACTTTCCCGTCAGGCTCGATGGCGGGTACGTAGTTCAGGTCGACATATACTCCCAACGATTTGGCGATCGTGGCACTCTGTTTATTGCCGTCCGACAACGCGTATAGTCCACCAAAGTCTTCGGTCAGGGCGGCACCGTATTCAAACGTCGGCGGGCGTGGCGGGTCGGCGCGTCCGGCGGCGGGAGCCGGGCCGACCGAAGCACTGACTCGTAGCGCCATACCTTTAGGCCCAAGCGCGCCGTGCAGGCGCAGGTCGCCGCGGGCAGGGTCCTGGATCGAGAATTCCAAATCCTCCCCCGCTGCCAGCCGTCCCAGCAGCCACTGGTTTAGCTTGAGGGCCGCCTGCTCGACCGGGCTGAACGCCTCCGTCAACAACGGCGCTTCGGGAGTTTCCTCGAGATCGATGGCGAGCGCAAACTTTGACCGATCGTCGGCCGAAGGGGTGGCCGTCAGGAGGTGCTTCTTAAAACGCGCCGAGTCCCAGAGACGCCATTGAATCTCCTGGAGTCGGTCCAGGCTGATCTCCTGTCCCTTCTCGATTCCCAGGAACTTGAGCACGTCTTCGGGCCGGTTCCTTGTCAGCCCTTTTACCGTCACTTCGTTGAGCGTTCCGGGCGGTCCCGCGTCTGCGATCGTGACATGGAGCACCGCAGCGTCTTGTTCAATTTCCACTTTTGCGTCAAAGTTGGCTATGAAGAACCCAAGTTCGCCCAGGGCCTCTCGGGCGTAATCTTCCGCCAATTGCCCGCTTACCGGATCGAATCGCGCGACCTCGCCTTTTTCCCATGGGGCCAAAAATTTGCCGCGCTCCACCCGCATTTCCACCTGAAGCGGACCCCCCTTGGGCCCCGAGCGTGAAAAGCTCTCGGCTGGGCCGGGGCGCGTTAGTTTCGCGATGATCTTTTCGGCCAGCGCCGCTTTAACGCCCGTTACATACACGGCCCCGCGGCGATATCTGGGGCCTTCCTTGATCGATACGACGACCGTCCCATGCTCGACGTCGGCCCCGCAGGAAATCTCGACCTTGGCGAACCCGCTGGCTTCATACCCTGTGCGGACTTTCCTTCGGACCACCGCCACATAATCGCCCAGGCGGTTGGTCGGGCTCGACGCGAGCATAACGTCCCAATCGCGAACCAAAGCAGAGCGAAGCGCCTGCGGGCTGACCAGCTTGCACCCTTCGAAGATCAGGCGATCGGGCGCGCCCATCGCGCCGACTTCCCCCGACGGGAACGGCTCGACCTCCGCCGAGGCCCGGGCCGCGCTGAGCAGGCAAACGCTTAGGATGAGTACACCGAGCCGAGATGTTGAATACCCCATGTTTGCCAAGCTTACCCCGCGCTCGCACGCCGGTCCATTCATGCGGCAAGAAGAGGGAACGAGTTGCCCGACATTCGCCGCGATGGGCAATATATCGTAAAGTTGCTAAAAAATGAAGATTTCTAGATAAAGTATTTGACAGCATTTAAAAACAATCGGTCCAAGAGCTTACGTGCTCTTATGGGGTGGTGTTAATTGCCCATCATTGCCCATGATTGCCCATGTTTTGGGGGGTGCCGTTTATGGGCAATCGCGCATTTTCGCGAGCCCAGTTTTGGGCACTTATGCGCGGCGGGGGTTGTCGAACGGGCTGAATCAACCCTTTGAGCCGGCGGGTTGTTTCATCCCGTTGCGGCGGCGCGGAAAAACCCGACAATCGCCCGCCTCGGGTGGCGGGATGGCGTCTTGTCCTTCTACACTCTGCGATGATCCCGTTTTTGCGGGTGGATGCGTTCTTATCAACAAGCTCTCTTTTGGGAAGGTTCATACCATGGCCGGTCAAGCATTTGGCGTCATCGGGCTGGAAGTGATGGGGCGGAATCTGGCGCTTAACATCGAGCGCAACGGGTTCCCCATCGCGGTCTACAACCGCACCTATGCGAAGACCGAGCACTTCATCAACGAACTGGCCAAGGGGAAAAACGCCAAGGGCGCGAAGACCGTTCAGGAATTCGTCAATCTGCTCGAGCGGCCCCGGCGAATCCTCATCATGGTGAAGGCCGGCGGACCGGTCGATGCGGTCATTGCCGAGCTGAAGCCGTTTTTGCAGCCGGGGGATATTGTCATCGATGGCGGCAATTCGCTCTTCACCGACACCGAGCGGCGGGTGAAGGAATTGCAGGGGACGGGGATCAAGTTCTTTGGCATGGGCGTTTCGGGCGGCGAAGAAGGGGCGCTGTGGGGGCCAAGCATCATGCCAGGCGGGGATTACGAATCGTACCAGCACCTGCGGCCCGTGCTCGAAAAGATTGCGGCCAAAGCGCCCAGCGACGGCGTTCCCTGCGTCACCTACTGCGGCGACGGCGGGGCGGGGCACTTCGTCAAGATGGTCCATAACGGCATCGAGTACGGCGACATGCAGCTCATCGCCGAGGCGTACGACCTGCTCAAAAACGTTGGCGGGCTCAATAACGCCCAGCTCGCGGACGTGTTTGGCGAGTGGAACAAGACCGAGCTCCAGAGCTTCCTCATCGAGATCACACAGAAAGTCATCAACTTCCCCGACCCGAAGAACCCGAAGGTGCCGCTGGTCGAGCAGATCCGCGACGTGGTCGGCATGAAGGGGACCGGGACGTGGACGATCAAATCCGCGCTCGACCTGATCGTGCCCGTGCCGACGATGGCGGCGGCGGTGGACGCGCGGGAAATCTCCATGCTCAAGTCCGAGCGCGAGGAGGCGAGCAAAATCCTCGGCGGCCCGTCCCCCAAGCCCGTCGGCGGGGACCTCAAGCAATTCATCAGCGACGTGAAAGATGCACTCTACTGCTCGAAGATCTGTTCTTACGCGCAGGGCATGGCGCTGCTCGCCGCGGCCAACAAGACCAAGGACAAGGGCGGGTTTGACTTCCACATGACACTCCCCGACCTGCCGATGATCTGGCGGGCGGGGTGCATCATCCGGGCGGTCTTCCTCGAAGAGATCACCAGGGCTTTCCGCGGCAACCCGACGCTGGCGAACCTGCTGACGGACGCGAAGTTCCGCGACATGATCGCCAGCCGGCAGGACGCGTGGCGGCGGGTGGTTTCGCTGGGCATTGCCAACGGCGTCGGGCTGCCGGCCTTCAGCGCGTCGCTCGCCTATTACGACAGCTACCGCCGGGCGCGGCTCCCCGGAAACCTCATCCAGGCCCAGCGCGACTTCTTCGGCGCACATACCTACGAGCGCAACGACGCCCCGGGCACGTTCGTTCATACCGAGTGGGCGGAATAGGGGTTTCTAACCCCGCCGTTTTGCGCTTTTTCGGGCAAACCACGGAATAAACCCGCGTGAAAGGTGAACCTATTGACAGCGCCGGCACGTTCGCCGGGGCGGCGTGGCCCGATCTGATTGTGTGGTATATTAAAGCACTGGACGTGTGGCTTGTACCAAGTTCGGGTTAGCCCATTTTGCCGGATGGCGCGTTCCATGCCGTCCGCGGGTAATCGTGGGGATTGCGGGAGCCAACATTTATGCGGCGTAGGATCGATAGAGGCCGGCGGATCGCCGGGGCGGCTTTTGTCACGACCGAACGGCTCGAATCGCGGATGCTGTTCTCGGTGACGTTTGACGCGTTCGCTCAATTGGAGCGCGTGGACACCGTGTCTGTGCCGGGCTCGACCACCGCGACGGTGCGCATCACCTACGAGGGGCCGACGATCGACACTTCGACATTCGACAGCAACGACATCATGGTGACCACGCTACAGGGATTTCATGCCGCGGGCAGATTCGCCGGCATCGACCCCACCGACCCAGGCGCGGGCCACGGAATGCGGGTGGCCGACTATTTCGTGCAGGCGCCCTTCAGCACCTTTGGATTGACCCCGGGACAGAACTACAACGTGATCTTGCAGGCTAACCAGGTCAGCGACACTTCGCTGGGCTTTCTCCCGACGGGCAACATTGGCAGCTTTGAAATCCCCACGCCGGTAGCGGGCGCCTTCACCGTCAGCGTGGACGGGCAGACGCTGGCCGACGGGCAGACGGTCGATTTCGGCGACGCGCTCGCACCGCTGGGGTCTGTCATTAAGGCCGTTACGCTCACCAACACCAGCACGGGCGCAATCACCCCTCAGGTCAACGCCGTGCAATTCCAAAACGGCGCAGTCACGCCTTCGCCTTTCAGCATATTGTCCGGCGATGTCATCCCGGCAAGCCTGGCGGCGGGGGCCTCGACGACGTTCCACGTCATCTTCAGTCCCGCCGGATTTTCCACACCGGGACAGGTCCAGAGCTTTTCCGCCGCGATCGCCATTGGCGGGACAGGCCTCGCGTCGGTCATTCCGCTGCAGCCGTTTACCCTCAACGCATCAGCCACATTGGCCGGTCTGACTTCCGTCACTGTTCCGGTCAAGGGCCTCCCGTTCATCGACGCGGCGGGCAAGAAGGTGACAGTCAAGGTCACCGGGCCGGGTACTGCGGTCCTCGGGTTCATCTCCTCCACAAGCCCGTTCCACGCAGACCCCAGCCTGCTGACTCTTACGGGCACCACCGCGAAAACGAAGGTCACCATTACCTCCACGGGCGGGATGACCTTGGGCGGTCTCACCGCCGACGGACCGATCGGGTCGTTTACTGCCACGCGGACCACCCTCGGTGGGGATTTCACCGTGAACGGGGGGATCGGCGCCCTCAGCGTCTCCGCGGCGAGTTCGGGAATCGTTTCCGCATTTTCCATTGGCAGCCTCACCAGCTCGGGCGGGTTTCTTGCCGCCCTCGTAGTAGGGCCGGCGGGGGCGGCCCCGCCGGGGGCGGTGCTCGGTACCGTCAACGTCCGCGGGCCGCTGGCCGGCACGTGGGCGATCAACGGCGGGGTGCATTCGCTCACCGCGGCATCCATCAACCCGGCGTTCAGCGGCTCGATCGCGGGGCTGCTTGCCAAAATGGTCGTCAAAGGAAACGCGGGCGGAGACCTCGCCGCCCTCGCGATGGGTTCGATTCAGATCGGTGGAAACCTCGCCAACGCCCGCTATATCGCGGGGGCGAATTTCGGCGCCGATGCCCGCATCGGGGGGTCGAACGACACCTACGGGCCGGGCTCCATCGGCTCGTTCTCGGTAGGGGGTGCGACGACCGGATCGCTCGTCGCGGCGGGCTTCGACCCCGTGGACGGCATTTTCTTCAACGGCAATGACGTCATCGACGGAGGCGCGGCAAGCGTCATCAAGTCGATCAGCGTCCGCAAGACCTCCGACGCAAATAGCCGGTTCTTTGCCGGGGCGTTCTCCAAGGTCAAGATCGCCGGCAAGACGGTCAACCCCGCGGCCGACATCCGCTTCATGGTTTCGTGACGCCGATTTCTCCATGCGTGTTTTGGGCATCGACATCGGTTCGTCCTCCGTGAAGTGCGCGGTGCTGCGCGGGGGCAAACTGGCGGGCGCGATCGTCCACGCCCGGTTCCCATCGCATACCGATGGCGTGCGGGTCGAGGTGGACCCGGCCGCGTTGCTGAAGGCCGTTCATACAGCAGTCGGGGACGCGGGGACCGGTGCGAAAAGTGCGGACGTGCTTGCGCTGTCGGTGATGTCGCCGGCGTGGGTGGCGATGGACGCGATGGGCCAGGCGCTCACGCCATTGGTCACGCACCAGGACCGCCGGAGCGTCGGGGTGGCGCGGGAACTCGAAAGAAAAGTGGGTAAGCAGCGGTATCTGGCACTGGCCGGAAATCGCCCGTTCCCCGGGGGGATCAGTGCGACGACCTGGGCGTGGTACTTGCAAAACGAGCCGGGGCGGCTGCGCAAGGCGGACCTCGCGGGGCATCTCAATACTTTTCTGCTCAGGCAATTCACCGGCGCGCGGGTGATCGACCCGGCGAACGCCTCCTTCACCGGTCTCTACTCCACGCCCGACCAGGGCGGGTGGAATGCGGAGTTGTGTGCGGCAGTCGGCGCGAAACCGTCACAACTTCCCGATGTTTGTGAGGCGAATGAGGTGGCGGGCCGCCTTACGAGCGAGGCCGCCGGGCGGCTGGGGCTCAAGGCGGGGATGCCCGTGCTCGTCGGCATCGTGGACACCAGTTCCGCCATGCTCCTCACGGGGGCGAAGCCCGGGCAGTTGCTCAATTCCAGCGGATCGACGGATGTGTTGGGCCTTTGCACGAGCCGGGCCGCGCCCCACGAGCGTCTACTGACACGGGCATTGGGCGTCGGCAGGAAATGGATGTCGGTCAGCACCCTTGCCGCGGCCGGGTCGGCCATCGCGTGGACCAAAGATCAGCTCTTCGCCGACCTCGACTGGCCAGCATATACGCGGCTCATCAAGACGCTCTCGCGCAAGGTCCCGACGACCGGAAAACGCGCGCGCGGCCGGGCGGATCAGGACGATCCCGCGGCGGGCGTGGGCTTCGAACCATTCCTCGCCGGCGACCGCACGAGCATCGAGCAGTCCAAGGCCGCGTTCACCGGCCTGACCCTCGCCACAACGCGCAACCACATGCTGGCGGCGGTGCTCGAAGCGCTCGCCCGAGCCAGCGCCGCCCGGCTGGAACTGCTAAAGCAAGCCAACAAGATTCCGCTGCGCCACGAAGTTGTCGTAACCGGCGGCGCGGGAGAATTGACGTCGCTGTTTCACCGCGACTGGCCGGGTAAGTGGTCCTTCCGATCCGAAAAGGAAGCCACCCTGCGCGGCCTGGCGTGCCTTGAGCCGCGGGAACGAAGCTGAAGCAAACCGGGCTGCCGCATCGCGGCGGCATTCGATTTGTGGGCAGCGGAATCTCATGTCAGCGAGTCCGCGGCATTATTTCACGTGCCGACCCGCAAGTGCCCGGCTGAGGCCGCCATGGCACACCGTCCCGAGACATTTCGTCAGGTCGTTGCGGCTGCTGGGGCTGCTCCTGCTGGCGTCGCTGGCCGGCGGATGCGTGCATTATGAGTACGACCTGATCGATCCACACGGCCCCGTCCGTCCGATCGCGAAGGCGCTGGACGTGCAGCGCGGTCCGATCGCATACCACTTCAAGAATCTGAACACGCGCTTGCGGCTGGTGATTGAGAATGCGTCGGACCAGCCTGTTTCGCTGCTCGGGAACGGCAGCTATCTCGTTGATCCGCGGCAGGAGGCGATCGCATTTTCGGCGCGGGTAATTCCGCCGCATGCGCACGTCACATTCAGCTTCCCGCCGGTGTGGCCGGTGTATGGGGTGTGGCGCGACCCGGGTTGGTACGGGCCGGGGTGGGGTTGGGGGCCGTATTACTATGGCGATTGGATCGGGCCGCCTTATTACTCGTACTACGAGATGCGCGGCCCGCCTCCGCCGGGCTACTTCGAATGGCCGTCGGGAAAACGAATCCGCCTCAACTTCGCCTACCAACAGGACGGCAGCTGGTTCAGCCACGAGTTCATCATCCTGAAACGACGGCGGTGACGGCCTCCACCTGCTCCCGGGCGCGTCGCTGCAAATAGAGGATCACCAGGAGCACCACGAGAAGCGACACCGCGAGAGAGCCCCAGTCCCAATTGCGTCCTCCGAAATCCACGTTCAAACCAGGCAGGACCACGGCAATGCCGTTGTTGACGATATGACAGGCGATCGTCGGCCGGATGCTGCCAACGCGGTGGGCCACGAATCCCAGGTAGAGCCCAAACAGGAATGCGAAAGAGCTGTGGACGGGATCCATGTGGAGGATTCCGAACAGCACGGACGTGATGATAATTCCCCACGCCGGCCCCCATCGCTCGACGAGCCGCGTTTGCGAATAGCCGCGGAAGTACGTTTCCTCGGCAACGCCCGCGGCCAGCGCCACGCAGAACAGCGCCAGCGCCATATCCCGGCGGGAAAGGTGCCGCATCACGTCGTCGAGAAGCTTCAGCGTGCCCGAGTTGGTGAAGCCCATGAGGTTGATGAGCGAATTGCACGCCTGGCTCACGGCGAGCGCGCCCAGCACCGCGATCGCGTAGCCGACGAACGACAGACTCGATGGCGTCAGCCGCAGGCGCGCCCGCAGGGGCACGGGCGAAAGCCGGGCGGCGACGAGCGCCGCCCCGAGGAGCGTTAGAGAAGTTGTAAGGGCGACGGGGAACAGGACGGCGGGGATGCGCTGCGCCTCTTCAAGCGAATGTCGGAGCGCAACGGCGTCGGAGAGGATGCCGGTGCCGTTTAGGATGAGAGTCGCCAGCAACATCGCCACGCCGCCGATGATGAGCGAGACGACTATCACGATGATGAACGCCACGAACACCGGCCAGACCCGCGGCTTGGGGGGCGCGTATCGCAAGTCCGGCGGCGCATACGGAAATACCGGGTACGGCAGTGGAATCTCAGCGGGGTCGAAGGGCGATGGAAGGGGGAGCGGGTCGGTCATACGAAGCGCCTCGGATCAATCGCGGCGTGGTCTGCGCCGCGGCGCGGATTCTCGGCAAGTGCGGACGGATTTGCAATGCGATCCGCGCGCAGGAAAGTCAGACCTGTTCCGGAAGGAGTAGGCGCATGCCGCGGGGAATCTGGGGCAGGCCGGGAAGCTCGGGGATGGTGGGGATCGTCCACTGGAAGCGGGGCTCCTTGAGCGGGACTTCTTTGACGAGCGGAAGCGATTGCCGGGAGGGATCATGCTCCCGCTGGCGAGCGGGATGTGCCAGGACCGCCAGCAGCACCGCCGCCGCCGCGGCAAGCGCCGCGCCCAATCCGCCGAGGAGCATCGGCAGGGGGGAAGCCGCCCGGCGGGCGGGGAGAACGTCATGGGCCAGATCGCCGGGATAGCGCGCGTGCCGGTACTCGCCTTGGGCACATTGAAGTTGTTCTCGGAGTTGGCTCATAGCGAAATCATTTGTCCCTGGTCCTTGTTTAGACCAAGGCCTTCAGTTTCATCCGCATCGTCCTCAACGCCTGGTGGACGGTGGCTTTTACGGTGCCCTCGGCACACTGCATGGCGACGGCGGTTTGCTCAACCGACATCTCTTCAAAGAAACGCAGCACCACCGCCTCCCGCTGCCGATGGGGCAGGTCGGCGAGCGAAGCGTGCAGGCAGTCGCGCCGCTCCGAAAGTTCCGCCGAGGCGTCCGGGGATGGGTCCCACATGTCCGTCGGCGCTAGAAACGACTCGGGCTCCAGCTCGGCCGTCGGGCGCTGCGATCGGCGGATCTCCCGCACCACATTAATCGCGATGCCCAGCGCCCACGTGCGAAGCTGGCTCTCGCCGCGGAAGCCGGGCAACTGCCTGAGAAACCGGACTGCCGATTCCTGCGTGGCGTCCTGAGCCCGGTCCGGGTCACGCAGCAGGCTCAGGCTCAGCCGATACCAGGGATCCTGCAACTCGCGCAGCAGACGCGCTTGCGCATCTCGATTGCCGCGGCGTGCTGCTACGATCGTCTGGTCATCCACAGGTTTTGTCCCGTCGAAAGTCAGTGCGGCGAGGCGGTCATGGGTTTAGTGGGGATCAACCGATGACTCCTCGTGGAGCCTCGCTAACGGCATCACAGATGGCCCCGGTAAACACGCGACGCTTTACATACGCGTCGGCACACAGCCAAGTTACATCTTGCCGAAAAGGGAGCTCAACTTGAAGCCCTTTTGGCGATTAGCGCAAACTTTGTCCGCCGCCCGACGTTGTATAATGAGTGAGCGGCTAGTATCTTACCGCCTCCTGTTCGGCTGTCCGTGTTGGGTGGTCTCCCTGTAACTCACGGCACACGCTGTATTAACAAGTAACACCTGACCACAGACTACGGACTACCCTATAATGAATTCCGTGAGAAACGACGTTCGTAATGTTGCCATTATTGCCCACGTTGACCATGGGAAGACGACCTTGGTTGACGCTTTACTGCGCCAATGTGGAAATTTCCGCGACAGCCAGGTCCAGCAGGATACCCTGCTCGATTCCAATCCCCTGGAGCGTGAACGCGGCATCACCATTCTGGCCAAGAACGTGGCCATCAATTATGTGGACCCGGTCACCGGCCAGACCACGAAGATCAATCTTATTGACACTCCCGGCCACGCCGACTTCGGCGGAGAAGTCGAGCGTGTCCTAAGCATGGCCGACGGCGTGTTCCTGCTCGTGGACGCCGCCGAGGGCGCGATGCCGCAGACCCGCTTCGTGCTCAAAAAGGCTTTCCAGCACGAACTGCGTCCGATCGTGGTCATCAACAAGATCGACCGCCCCGACGCCCGCGCCAACGAGGTGCTCAACGAGGTCTTTGACCTGTTCGTTGAACTGGGCGCGGACGATGAGACGCTCGACTTCCCCGTCCTCTACGCCAGCGGACGCCAGGGCATCGCGTCGTGGAAGCTTGAGGAGAAGGGCACGAGCATCGTCCCCGTCTTCGAGGCACTGCTGCGGCACGTTCCCGCGCCGCATGGCGATCCGGACAAGTCCCTGCAGATTCAGATCAGCAATATTCAGTACAACGATTACGTGGGCCGAATTGGCGTCGGTCGCATTTATAACGGCGTCATCAAGACCGGCCAGCAGGTCAGCGTCGTCCGCAGGGACGGCACGGTTATCAAGAGCAAGGTCCAGCAGTTGCAGGTGTTCGAGGGCCTGGGCCGCAAGAACGCCGACAACGCCGCCGCGGGGGACATCGTCGCCCTCGTAGGCCTTGAATCGGTGGACATCGGCGACAGCATCTGCGACCCGGTGAATCCCCAGCCGTTGCAGGCGACCGAGATCGAGCCGCCCACGCTGACGATGATGTTCAGCGTGAACGATTCCCCGTTCGTCGGCAAGGAAGGCAAGTTCGTCACCAGCCGCAACCTTCGCGAGCGCCTCACCAAGGAACTCGAGAGCAACGTCGCGCTGAAGGTCGAGGAGACGGTGGACAAGGATGCTTTCAAGGTTTCCGGCCGCGGCCTGTTGCATCTGGGCATCTTGATCGAGAACATGCGCCGCGAAGGCTTCGAGCTGTCGATCAGCAAGCCGCACGTGATCATGCAGAAGGACAAGGAGACCGGCGGGATCCTCGAGCCGATCGAGTACCTCGTGGTGGACGTGCCCGATAAGAACATGGGCGGCGTGATGGAGCTCGTCGGCAATCGCAAGGGCGAGCTGGTTCGCATGGACAACCGCGAAGGCCAGGTCCACCTTGAGTTCACCATCCCCGCCCGCGGCCTGATTGGCCTGCGGACGCGCATGCTCACCGCCACGCAGGGGCAGGCGATCATGCACCACAATTTCCACGAATACGCCCCCACCCGCGGCGACGTCCCGGGCCGCGCCAACGGCGTTATGGTCAGCATGGCCACGGGGAGCGTCAATGCCTTCGCACTGAACAACCTTCAGGAACGCGGCGTGATGTTCGTCGCCCCCGGCGAACCCGTGTACGAGGGCCAGGTCGTCGCCGAGAACGCGCGCGACAATGACATGGCCGTGAACCCCACGACCGCAAAGAAGCTGTCGAACATGCGGACGACCAGCAGCGACGAAAACATCATCCTTAAGCCCGCGCGGAAGATGACCCTCGAGCAGGCGCTAGAGTACATTGAGGAAGACGAGCTGGTCGAAGCCACCCCGCAAAACATCCGCCTCCGCAAGGCGCATCTCACCGAAAACCAGCGCAAACGCGCGGGACGCGGGAAGAGTGCGGAAGTGGTTGAGGTGTGAGGCAGCGAGACGAGCAGGATGAAAAATGCGAATGTAAAAAAGGCCCGCACCATGCGGGCCTTTTTTATTTTGTGCCTATCGCCTGCGTTCGCAGCTAACCGCGCGTCCCGATCCAAGCCTCGACATCAGCAAACGATTCGAAGGCGAGTAAATCGACTAAGAGGTCGTCAAGCGCCTGATCCGCAAGCCCATCGATCCGCGCCTGCAATTCCTGCGGAACGGCGCCAAAGCGATGACCCAGGAGGCGCAGGATGTCTTTTACTCCCTTTTGATGGAAGCCCTGTGCCTTTCCTCGTTCAACTGCCTCCCGGTCCCATTCGTAAACCACGTCCATAATCGTCTCCCGTTCTTTGGGCTCGATCGCCTCCACTTCCCGATTATACCGCGTCATTTCCTCGGATGTGAGTCGCAGGTAAGTTTCCATAAATGCGCGAATTTGCGAGCTGCGGCCGACGTCCAGCCGCAAGGTCGCCATCATCCGCATGAATTCCACCTTCACCCGCGGACGATCCTCCGCCGGGATCTGCATCTTCGCCATCAGCGCCGCCGCAACAGGATTGGGCTGGCGTATGAAGTCGCGCCAGTTCAATCGATTGAGTTGAATCACGCGATATGAAAAATCGAGCACGGTTTTGTCGGGAAACGCCACGCAATAATTTTCGGGCTCGGGGCGCTGCGGCGAGTCGTATGAGAACAGCGCCACCGGATAGACCGGCAGATCGAATTTCTCGTGCAGTCGCGCAAAATAGCGGAACATGCGTTTGGGGAATTGGTCCTGCACGGATGATTGGTTCTCCACATGAATCAGAAAAAACGCGTCCTCTCCGCGGAACCTCACCTTCGCGATCAGGTCCACTTCATGACGGTCGTTTCCGAACACATCGGTGAAAATCTCCTTGTCCAGGAACTCCACGCGCTCGCGGCCGACATATTCCGCGAGTTGCGGCAGGAACAATTCCACAAACTCAAAAAAGAACGTGGTCAACAGCCGTTTGAACAGCCCGTCGTGGTCGATGCGGTCGTCTGACATTGGCAGAGGTTATAGCGGCCCATCATTGTGGCGGTCCAGACACGGCGGTTATGACGGACTGAACTACGTTGACAATGGTCCGAAATGAACCATTCGAAATCACTGCGGGAGCACCGCCAAAGGTACACCTGTTGCGGCGATATGGGCATCCGGCGACATGGTCATGCCGCAGGACGTTTACAGAAATGGGAATCAGCCTCAACGAAAGCAGGTGTCAAATGGTTATCGCGCGAAACTGGTGGGCATTTGTGCTTCGCGGCGTGCTCGCCGTGCTCTTCGGCATTTTCACATTCATGAGACCGGGAATGGCGCTGATGACGCTGATTTTCGTCTTCGGCTTCTACGCGATCTTCGACGGCGTACTCAATCTGGCCGCCGCGTTTCGCCACAGCGCCGAGCCCGGCCAGCAGCCCTGGTGGGCACTGCTCATTGAAGGCTTGCTCAGCATTATCGCTGGCCTGTTTGCGCTCTTCATCCCCGGGCTGACCGCCTTTGTGCTGCTGTACATCATCGCAGGCTGGGCGATCGCCACTGGGGTGATGGAAATCATCGCCGCCGTCCGGCTCCGTCAGCAAATTCGCGGGGAATGGATGCTCGCCCTGCTGGGCGTGGTGTCCATTGCCACCGGCGTGCTCCTGGCCCTCTTCCCCGGCCCGGGCGCGTTAGCACTGGTGCTGTGGATCGGAGCGTACGCCGTAGTGTTCGGTGGTCTGCTCATCGGGCTCGGCCTGCGGCTTCACAGGTTGGCTCGGCCCGAAGAGCACCTGCCGCCTTCATCGAGGATCGCGCCGGGACATTGATTCGCCTCACGGATTCGCGCCGGACTGTTCGAGGACACAACAATGAAATCCACACGTAATTCAGTTTCACGCCGTGGCGACGACGGCAACAAAGGCCGCCGGACTACAGACGGCCGCTCTTCCCGGCGACCCGCCGGCAGAGACAGAGACTCAATTGAGCGCGGTATCGGCGACGGGCCTGCCACAAGTCGCTCCACAGCAAAGTCCATGGAACGGCGGGGCGCTTCCGAGGCAACCATGTCACGTGGCGCAGGCGCGCCGCGCCCGCTTGGCGCGGGCGCTCAAGCGCCCGGCTTCAAGCTCCACAGCACACCCGACCAAGTCGTCGACCTGAACGATTTCCGCGGCCGGCCGGTCGTCCTGGCGTTCTACCCCGCGGACTGGAGCCCCGTCTGCGGCGACGAGCTCACCTTGTTCAACGAAGTCCTCCCCGAGATCGAGCGCCACAACAACGCTCAACTCCTGGGAATTTCCGTTGACGGCGCATGGTGCCACGTCGCATATGCCAAGGACCGCAAGCTCCACTTTCCCCTGCTGGCCGATTTCGAGCCCAAGGGTGACGTGGCCCGCGAATACGGCGTCTACCGCCAGGGTGACGGCGTCGCCGAACGCGCGCTTTTCGTGATCGATGAGGACGGCGTCATCCGCTGGTCCTACGTCTCCCCGCTGGGCGTCAACCCCGGCGCCGACGGCGCACTGCGGGCTCTCGAAGAGATCACCTCGCGACAATCCCAGCAATCCTCGCAGGCAATGGAGGCCCAACATGCCTAGGCAAATAGAAGCATCGGCGACGTTGTCCGTCCCTGTATCCGAGGAGCGCGACCATATCCTCGGCCCCCCGGACGCACCCGTAACGCTTCTGGAGTATGGCGATTTTGAATGCCCCTATTGCGGACAGGCCTACTACGTCCTCAAGGATCTCGAAGCACAAATGGGCGACCAGGTCCGGCAGGTCTTTCGCCATTTCCCGCTCACGCAGATCCACCCCCACGCCGGGCGCGCCGCCGAAGCCTCCGAGGCCGCGGCCGCACAGGGCAGGTTCTGGGAAATGCACGACATGCTGTACGAAAACCAGGACGCGCTCAGCGACTACGACCTCGTCGCATACGCCCAGGCCCTCGGGCTCGACGTCCGGAGATTCCGCACGGAACTGCTCTCGGACGCTTACGCGCCCCGCATCCGGGAAGACTTCCTCAGCGGCATCCGTAGCGGGGTGAACGGTACTCCAACGTTCTTCATCAATGGCCGACGCCATGACGGACCATGGGACCTCGATTCCCTCATGGCCGCCATCGAACCGGAAATCATGAACGCCGCCCCAAGAGGCCGCGGACGCGCGGGCGGCCGCAAAATACCCGTCCGCCAGACACGAGGACGCTAGCCGGTCGAAGGCACACACCGTTTCGAACTGGCCGGTTTGAGCCACGAATGAACACGAATAAGGCTGAATCCATTCGTATTCATTCGTGCTATTCGTGGCTCCCTTCGGTTTCAGATTTCGTCATTCGGATTTGATTCGGATTTCGGGGATTCGGATTTCGGATTTCCGCCCCCCGCGAGCTTCCTTTACGTCACCCCCTCCGTGTCGTATTGTCAGTGAATGCCTCGACCCACCATCGGCATCACGATCGATTCGAGCGACAAGCCCAACCATTACGAGTCGCCGATGGCCTACGCCACGGCTGTCGAGAAGGCAGGCGGCCTCCCGCTCCTGCTACCATACCGCACCGATCTCTCACTGATCCCACAGCTCGTTAACCTGCTCGATGGCGTGCTCTTCAGCGGCGGCAACGACCTCGACCCCGTCCTCTATGGCGAAACCTATCACCCAAAAGCAGAACCAATTGACCCCGCCCGCCAGCGCTTCGAACTGGCGCTCATGGCCGAAGTCGAAGCCCGCCGCATGCCGGCCCTGGGCATCTGCCTGGGCTCACAGCTCATGAACGTCTACCGCGGCGGCAGCCTCACGCAGTTCCTCCCCGATGTCCCCCGCGACGCCGCGATCGAACATCGCAAACTCGATGACGTGGTGCGGCGACACCCCATCCATCTCGATAGCGACACCGTCGCCGTGCAGGCGATCGGAAATACTGACATCGACGCCAACAGCAGCCACAAACAAGCCGTGAATCGCGTCGGCAAAGGCCTGCGCATCATCGGCACGTCCCCCGACGGCGTCATCGAAGGGATCGAAGATCCCTCGCTCCCGCTCTTCCTCGGCGTGCAATGGCACCCCGAGCGTCTCTCCGACGAGGCCGACCATCTCGCGCTCTTCCGGTTGCTCGTCGATAAAGCCACGGCGAATCGCTGAGCAGCTATTTGCTGGGGTAGCCGCCGAGATCAGGTACACTCCCGCAATACCGTGGACTCCCTCACTGTTGAAAAAACGGTTTACAGGCCCGTCACGTGCGAGCGATGCGGGTGCGCATACGGATATCATCTCACGGCAAAAGCAACGGGCACAATCAGACAACCCGGTGGCATGGCCGGAAAATTGAAAAGGTTGATCGAGCGGGACGTTCACGATCAAAATCTCCGGGACGCGGCGTATGGTGCAGCTTATCGCAAACTGGCCGAACATCGATCCGTCGCATGCCCGAAATGTCGCTGGTATCAGCGGAAAATGTCGCGGGCATACGGAATGCGCCGGCTGGTTTGGATGTACTACTGCGGCATCGGGCTCCTGGCCTTGGCGGGTGCCGCCGTTTATGTGATGTTCATGTTCCAAGATAGCAAAGCAGTGGACCGCGAGCAGGTTAAGATTTGGTGGGACTGCGCCATGGCGGCGCCCACTCTGGCAGTGGCCGGCGGCACCCTGCTTTATGTCCGCAAGGTCTGCGCCGGCCGCTACGATCTGAACACGAACTACCCCAACCACATAGCGCCCCTTACCGGCGAGCCGGATGCGATTGTCTGTCGCCCGCCGAATCCCTACTTCAACGACGGCATTGATGACGACAAGAGCGGCTGGTTCGCGGCACGCGACGGTAAACGATCCGGCCCCTTTTCGTGGAACCAGTTGTACGACCTCGCCTTCGCCGGAAAACTCCGCCGGCAGGATCACGTCATTCCCCCAGACGCCGCGGCGTGGGTTGAGGCGTGGACTATTTCAGAATTGGGAATCAAATAACTTCAACGGCGCCGTAAGCACCCTGGCATCAATTTCCGCCGGCATGAACCTCGCCCTCGCGCTCGCCTCCGACGGAATGACTGTAATCGCAATGGGATCGGGCACAGGCGATAAGTAACTCGGCGAGAAGCGTTCGATTCACCGCCCGCGCGTGACGAAGAATCCAAGCATCGTCCCCATGGCGCACAGCGCCGCCGATGCGACCGCGGCGGGCCACGCCTCCTGATTATTCACAACACACGCGAGGAAAATGAACACCGACGCCGCTCCCACCAGCAGCGTGATCAAGACCGTCGCGGCGGGCGCGCCAATCTTCTTATCCGCTAGCGCCGGCGTCGCGTAAGGCAGCGTTATCGGCTCGGCCGGCACACCGGACACTGTCGGGAACGGTGACTTCATCACGTCGATCGAATTCGGTTCAGCCATGCGCCGTCTTATACCGCGCTCGGTTTCGCAACTCCCATTAATTCGTCTACACTCGGGATCGTGCGCCGAATTCTCCTGCTGATTACAGACCTGCAAATCGGCGGCACGCCCACTGTCGTGCGCGAGTTAGCCATCCGCCTGCGGGCCGCGTCCGATGCGCACGTAGAAGTCGCCTGCCTGTCGCCCTGGGGCCCGGTCGCCGACCAACTGAAAGAGGCGGGCGTCACAGTTACCCCTCTCGACGCCCGCGGCGTCTTCGACCTACCCCGTGTTGTCCGGCGTCTCGTGAAGCTCATCGCTTCGCACCGCATCGACACCGTTTTCAGCTTCCTGCTCCACGCCAACGCGGTTGCCGCGACGGCGGGGCGGTTCTGCCACGACGTCCGCTGGCTGCAATCGATCCAAACCACCCAGCCCAACCCCCGCTGGCATTGGCGCGTGCAGGCGATCGTGCAGCGTGCCGCCGAGCGGATCGTCGTGCCTTCCGAATCCGTCGCGCAGATTTCCCGCGACCGGGCGGGCATCCCGCCGGAGAAAATCATTGTCATCCCCAACGCCGTGGATATTCCCTCCCATCACGTTTCACGTTTCACGTTTCATTCCACCACGTTTCATCCCGTCACGTTTCAGATCGGCTTCCTCGGCCGCCTCGATCCCATCAAGCGTGTCCCTGATCTGGTAGAAGCCGCCGCGATCCTCGGCCCCCGCGTTCACCTGCACATTTTCGGCGACGGCCCCGAACGCCCGCACATTGAGCGGACAATGGCACGGCTCGGCATTGCTAACCGCGTCACGCTACACGGCGCGGTGTCCCGGCCACAGGACGCGCTGGAGAAACTCGATCTGCTCGTGCTCCCATCGGAAGCAGAGGGGTTCGGCCTCGTGCTCATCGAGGCGATGGCCGCGGGTGTGCCGGTTGTGGCGACGGATGTGCCGGGAATCCGCGACGTGGTACGAAATCGCGAGACGGGAATTCTCGTCCCGGTCGCGTCGCCGAGAGAGCTTGCCGGTGCCATCGGCGCGCTACTCGATGACTCTGCCCAACGGGAGAAAATGATCGCCCGCGCCCGGGAAGATGTCGTGGAGCTGTTCTCATGGGAGCGAGTCCTGCCGCGATATCGCGCGCTGTTGGGGATTACCTGATTTCGCCTGCCCCGCATGGCGCGGTCGGCACCGATTCCGTTGAAATGGCGCTCGATTATGGCTCGGGGCGGCCTAGAGGTTTTCAGAGTCGGGGCGTGCGCCCCGGCCGGGCCGGAGGCCCGCTCCGGTCCCCTCTCCCTCGTACTCGGGGGAGAGGGATAGGGTGAGGGGCGAAGCGCCCGAGTTGCGCCGAAATTCCGCACCACGTAGGGTGGGCGTGCTCGCCCACCGTTCGTCGGCCGCTGAGTGTCAAACGGTGGGCGAGTACGCCCACCCTACATGGCCCTCCTGCGAATTACACAACATCACGCTCGGCCCCTCACCCCAACCGTCTCCCCCGTGTACGAGGGAGAGGGAGAAAAGCCGGAGCAAAGCTGCGACCGGGCCGGCACGGCCTGGCTCCGAAACTAACAAACAAATTGGAATGGTTGGACCACTACGAATTGCCGCCACCATCCCTCGAAGCGCTGCCGCGAATATCTTGCACCCGCGCCGCAACGAAACGTCGATCCTCCTTCCCCGCGTACGCGGCGCTGGTATGGTGCTGCCATGCGTTTTCAATTCGTTGAATCGCTCGAATCCCGCCAAATGCTCTCGGCCAACGCCGGCATGAAAAGCCCAAAGGCGGTAACGACACCGCCGCACTATGACCATGTCGTCGTCGTAATCGAAGAAAACCACTCATACGGCGAAATACTCGGCAAGTCCGCGCACGCAACATTGGCCGCGCTACGCGACCCGACGATTCGTGCGCTGGCGTCCGCCGGAGCGAGTTTCACGAACAGCCACGCGATCACGCATCCCAGTGAGCCCAACTACCTCGCGCTCTTTTCAGGCTCCGCGCAGGGCGTGGCGTCCGACGTCGTCCCTATAGAGCTTATCACCGCCCCGAGCCTGGCCGGCGAACTTCTGGCGGCGGGGCGGACGTTCGCCTCCTACTCGCAAGGCCTGCCTTCCGCCGGCTTTCAGGGCGACGGGAGCGGCAACTACGTCCGCCGACATGCGCCCTGGAGCCAGTTCGCCGATGTCCCGCCCGCAGACAATCTGCCCTTTTCCGCCTTCCCGCGCAATTTCAAACAATTGCCGACCGTATCGTTCGTCGCCCCAGACCTTCAACACGACATGCACGATGGCACCATCGCCGCCGGTGATGCCTGGCTGCGGCAAAACCTGATCCGCTATGCGCACTGGGCGCGGTCGCACAACAGCCTTCTGATCGTGACATGGGACGAGGACGACGGCTCGGCGACGAATCAAGTCCCGACAATCTTCTTTGGTGCGCACGTCCGCGCGGGGAAGTACGCCCAGCCAATAGACCACTACAGCGTGCTGCGATCGATCGAGGACATGTACGCGCTCCCAGCCCTTGGCAACGCCGCGGGAGCCGCGCCGATTCTCAAGGTTTTTAAGCGCTAAACTGTTTCGTGCGTTCAAACCGCGGGTGCCGGGCGTGCGGCGCGGAGTTCCTTACAATCACGCCGCGGCCAACGCAGTTTCGGTTTTGGGGATCCATGCGCTGGCTGATGAGGCCGCCAACAAACCACCTGGATTTCTCTTCTTCCGGCTGCGGCCGGCATGATCTATTTTCAACCCCCATGCAGGCTCCCGATTCGCATTCGCTAAGACTCTTGCCGGAATAATCATGCGTCGCCTGATCGAGCGTTTCTTCGGTTCGCGTTCACGGAGTTCCACGTCGAAGCCTCCGCAGGTTGTGGAGTCTTTGGAAAGGCGGCGACTGCTTTCCGCCACGGCGTCCGCAACTCACCCGCGGGCGGCAGCCGCGCCGCCGCGGTATGACCATGTCGTCGTGGTCATCGAAGAGAACCACTCGTACAACCAGATCCTCGGGGCGTCGGAATGGCCGCCATTGGCCTTTCCGACGGTCGTCTGGCCCTACCTCAATCAGCCACTGCCGATGCTGCTGGACCCGCAAATCCGCGGGCTGGCGTCGGGTGGAGCGAGTTTCACCAACAGCCACGGAATCACACATCCCAGCGAACCCAACTATCTCGCGCTGTTTTCCGGCTCGACACAGGGCGTGACATCGGATGCCGTCCCGCGTCGGCCCTTCACCACGCCGAGCCTGGGCGGCGAGCTTCTGGCCGCCGGGGACACTTTCGCCTCCTATTCCCAAGGCCTGCCGCACGCCGGCTATCAGGGCGGCGACACCGGCAACTACGTCCGTCACCACGCGCCCTGGACGCAGTTCGCGGACGTGCCGCCGGCGACCAACCTGCCCTTCTCCTCGTTCCCGCGGAATTACAATAAACTCCCTACGGTGTCGTTCGTCGTCCCCGACCTCCTGCACGACATGCACAGCGGCACGGTCGCCGCGGCCGATCACTGGCTTCACCATAATTTGAGTAGCTATGCGCACTGGGCTCGATCGCACAACAGCCTGCTAATCGTGACGTGGGACGAGAATAACGGCGCGTCCGGGAACCAGATCCCGACGTTCTTCATCGGCGCGCACGTGCGCACGGGCAAGTACAATCAGTCGATCACCCATTACAACGTGCTGCGCACGATCGAAGACATGTACGGGCTGCCGCCGCTCGCCAACGCCGCGGGCGCGGCTCCGATCACGAACGTGTTTGCGGGGTGAGCGGCCGACGGGGCGCTTGCCGCGTGCGGCCGCTCGTGCCGCGCGTAGTTCTTCCAGAAGAACGCCACGGTCAGCCCCACTCCGATCAGAAGGATGAGCCCCCGCAACTGGTCGGGCTTGATCTTCCGCGCCGCCGCCATGCCGAAAAATCCGCCGAAGGATGACGCGACGGCCATGGGAATCGCATAATCCCACCGGATCGGCCCGAAGAGGAAAATGACCGCCGCGACTCCGTTGATCAACGTGGACAAAAGCACCTTCAGCGCGTTGGTCTGATTGAGGCTGTCGAGCCCCGCGAAGGAAAGGCCGGCCAGCATCAGCACGCCGATTCCCGCGCCGAAATACCCGCCGTAGACCGCGACCACGAACTGAATGAGTCCGACGAAGATTGTCCAGCCGAGTGTGCGGTGGAGATGACCGTGGCCGCGTCCTGCCCAGCGCGCGATCGGCTTGCTGAAGGCAAAGAGTGTGGTCGCGAACGCCAGGAGCCAGGGGATCGCCAGTTCGAAGGAGCGATCGTCGGTGGTGAGTAGGATAACGGAGCCAAGCGTACCGCCAAGTATGCTGATGAGAGAAAATGAAACCAGGATCCCGCGCGGGATAAGTTTGAACTCCCCCCACGCCGCCGCCACGGAGGCCGCCGACCCGGGCCAGAGGCCGTCGGTGCTGGTGATGTTGGCGATCCGGTCGGAAAGATGCGCGAAGCCCGTGAGCACGGGAAATGTCAAAAATGTTCCGCCCCCCGCGACGGCGTTCACCACCCCGGCGACGAACGCCGACAGCGTTACCCACAGCATGACCATCCACGACTCCTTCAACCCCGCCGCGAAACCTCTTGAAACCGCACTCCCTTGCAAAATCGCTGCCATGGGCGAGGTGCCCGTGCCTTGGTACGCCGTTGCGGGTCGGCATCATACGATGTGACGCCCGGCGCTTGAAGATCGCCACCGCGCGGATAGATTCTCACTTAATAATCGTACACGTCCCGCCGTCCCGATCATGAGCGAGGTTCACGATGCGCCGGATAATCGTCCTGCTGGTTGTAGGCTTGGTGTTGGCCGGCGCGCTCGGAGGCGCGTTCTTATTCCATCAGCATCAGATTCACAATGCGGAAGCCGACTTCAGGGCCCCGCACCCGGTCATTATACCGGTCGCCGAGCTGCCAGAGTTTTCCGGGGCAAAATGGGCCGTGAACCACGACGCCGCCCACGCCCGGCGCGTCGCCCGCCTGAGTACTCTCATTGGGCAACTGGACGATGAGAAGACGCGCAGCTCCGCTGCAGTCGCACTCGTCAATCTTCCAGGCGATGTGTTCTCCGAGTTGAAGGCGGCATCCCGTGGAGGGGCCGTGACCGGCGGCCCACTGGCAGCCCTGGAAGGCGTGCTGCCCATGATTGAGCAACGGGCCGCTCGCGAGCGCCGCCGGCAGGATTCGCGCGAGAAACTCCTCCAAGCCGCCTCCGCCGCGTACAAGCAATACGGATCTCACGATCCCCGCTGGGAAGCCGCCGCGCTCGACGCGATGGCCGCTTACTTTCATGCGCCCCCGGCCTCCACGCGAACAGTCGAAGAGGAAACCGCCATCAGCAAAGCTTTCGGCTGGGTATGCAATCACGTGGATTGCACCGACCCGCTCGTGCGGTCGATCCATGGAATGGTGGCGGCGGAATTCGGCGTCGACGAACCGGCGGCGGCCTTGGAAGAGTTCAAATGGGCCGCCACGAGCATGCCCCACAGCGACTACCCACGAGAGTGGAAAGCGTTCCCCGCATTTGCCTACGTCAGCTCTCTCCTGCCCGCTTCCCAAAGCAAGTCGTCGCGAGCCCTCCCCATCGATGACGCCCGGCTTGACGAATTCAGAACGTCCTTCCCGGACCTCGCCGGCGCCCGGTTCATCGGCGCATCGGAAAAGTGCGACGCGGTCCTCACATATCTCGAACGCCGCGCCGAAACTCATGCTCAGACATTCAACCGCGAGCAGGAATTTAACCCTCTCTATTCCGCGCTCGACAAGGCCTACCACGGTGCGTTCGAACCGCTGGTGCTCAAGGGCAGATTTTATGTCGATTTCGCCTGGGATGCCCGCGGCGGGGGCCTGGCCAATGACGTGGCCGAGGACGGCTGGAAACTGTTCTCAAAGCGCCTCGCAATCGCCGAGCAGACGCTCACCAAAGCCTGGGAGATGAATCAGTCCGACCCCCGCGCGGCAACGATCATGATCACTGTCGCGATGGGCACAAGCGCGGAACGGCCACAAATGGAAAAGTGGTTTCACCGCGCCATGCAGGCCGACCCCGACAACCATGCAGCCTGCGAAGCCAAGCTTCTCTATCTTGATCCTCGTTGGAAAGGCAGTCTTCAGGAACTCGACGCCTTCAGCCGCGAATGTCGCGACACGCACAACTATATCGGCCGCATCGCACTCATGTACGTCCATGCGCAGCGAACCATCGCATGGGTCACCGAGTCGCCCGCCAATTATCTGGGCGACCCGCATGTTTTTGATGACATCTGCCGCGTGTTTGAGGAATACCAAGCGACGCGAACGCCCGAGCCGGACGATCTCGCCCTGTACGCGGGATTGACCGCTTGCGTCGGACATTGGGCTGACGCAAACCGAATCTTCCAATCCGTGCCGCCTCAGAACGGGCGAATCATTTATTTGAGCCCAACCACAGGCCATCGGTACGAGGACTTGCGCACGGAGGCGGCGCGACTGGCCGCGGACCCCGCGAACGCTAAGTAGCAGCGAGGTTGCATTGCCCGCGGCGGTGGGCTACACCACTGGCATGCCCCTTCGCTACGTTCGTTGGATTGCGGCGATCCTCGCGCTCACCGCCGTATATGCCTGCTGGTGCCACGCGCCGTTGATTTGGGACGGCGCGTACCAGTTCAACACGACGCTCATCATGCAGCGTCCGTATTACTACCTCACCCGCTTCCACTCCTTCTTCCTCTGGTGGCCAACGGTCTGGGCCAGCCGCGCAACGAGCCATATGACGCTATTACAGACGATCTACGGAATGCCCTTCCTGCTCGGGCCATTTCTGGGCGTTACGCTGTCGTGGTGGGTCGTCCGACGGCATGCGCCGCACCTGCTTCTTTGGGCGGTCTTCGGCACGTGCGCGGGCGCGTTGCCGGGGCAGATCTTCGTCATTAACGACAGCATCCTGACTTTGCACCTTTTCTGGCCTGTCTTCCTGGGGCTCTTCGTTCCGTTGACGTGGCCCAAGCGGCTCGTGCTTGCGGTGCTGGTGGTGTTCCAGTTCGTGCATCCGCTGGGGGTGCTGCTGCTGATGGGCGCCGCGGCGTCGGCGGCACTGGTGGCCGCGGTTGACCCCGCGCAGCGCCGCCGGCTGATCCAGGGCGCGGTCGTCATGGGGGCGCTGTGCCTGCTGGCCATGACGAAGATCGAAATCACCAATCACATCGAGCGCTTTCGCGACACCTACGCGCAGCAGGAAGCCACGTGGGCAAACGCCATTCAACGCTGGCACGACGCCGTCAGCGGGCTCCCGCTCCACGGTCTCGCCTGCATGTGGCTGGCGGCGGTGCTGGCATTCATACGCCCAACGCTGGGCCAGCGGCCAGCGGCAACACGTTTTGTCGGTTGGTTGGCGCTGTTGAGTGTTGTAGTCGGGGCGACGTACTGGTTGTACTGGGCGCACGATGCGCGGTACTGGTCGAGTGCCATCGACTACCGCCGATGGGTCGGCCCGCTGACCGCGCCGTTCATGGTGCTGTGTGCCCTGGACGTCTGTCGTGCCGCCTTGGAACGCCGCGAGAGGGCCATGGCGTTACGGGCGGAAGGCGCTACGGCCGCGCTTTCCGGCGCGCGGGTGGGCGTTGTGTCCTACGTTTCCAGTCCGCTTGTGGCTCCGTCACTACAAGCGCCGCCTACCGACTCTTGTGAAAGCGGCGCATCCGAGGCCGGCTCAGATTGCGATCCCGGCGCATCGCGCGGGGCGCTGGGCCTTCTGCTCGCCTGCACGTTCGCGCTGGTGCTTGGGATGCAATGTACGATCTGGGCCCGGCTCACCGCCCGGCTCATGGGGATCGTGCGGAATTATCCCTCGGCCATCGTTCCCGATTCCGATCCGCAGCTGGCGTGGGTTGACGGGACACCGCTCACGCACTGGGCCACCGGGGACTACGTGACGGCTGTCCAGGGCAAACAGCCCGCGAAGGTGATGCTGGATTGGCGAGGCGAAAAGGCGCTCCGCGGCAAAAATCCGCGGGTTCCCCATTGGGACTTCTACCCGCAATCTCCCGCCAATTCCCTGCCCGTCCCTGGCAAGGGCGGCTGGTTCGATTTTCGCCCGCTGCTCGAACAACTTGCCAAGGAACCCCCGCCCGCGCCCCGCCCGGGCGCCGATCGGCAGGATTTTCGCACCGTTCCTAATTAGGGCGGCTTTGGCGATTCCATGCGTAAGTCGCTCCCATGCAAGCTCTTGCAATAGCGCGCCGCCGCGTGTTGCAATGTGTTTGTCCTATGGGCCACACTAGGAGCGACGAATCGCAAGGAATTTTTTCATATCGACAACGGTTCGATCTCGGTATGGTAGTAACGGATGGGCAGTCGGCAGTTGTAAGTCGACAAGGGACCGAGTGCATTTCGCATCTCATTTCGCGTAGACGACAGGCTCCGGCGGTCATTGCGACCAAAGCCACGCAACGCTGAAAAGAACACGCCCGATCCCGGCAAAGAAAAGCCAGGCCGGACACGAGAATATTTGGATCCGTCGGCGGATGCCGCCGGGTCGCAGTGGGATCAGTTTGGGGAAGCGTCGAAGGGTGAGTGACAGGGCCCGGGTGCGAAAGCAACCGGGCCCTGTTTACGTACCGACTCGCCCGACCGGTAAAACTTTTAAGGTCATCGCCTCATCACTCGTTGGGCCGCAAACCGAGTCGGGCGACGTTCGCCCCCCGCAAAGCTTCGACGGCAACCGCGATCGCGTCCGCGTTCGCCCCGCAAAGTTGCACGTCAGCAATCAATTCCGCGGCCGCGGCGTTGAATGCACGCACTGCCTCCCGCTGCGCCGCCGGGCTGGCGTCGGCCGCTTTGAGCATCCGAATCCGCAGCCGCTCCACCGACTGCGGCACATCCGGCCCCAGCGCATGCCACGTGCGGTAAAGCGATTCGAGTTGCTTGTCTCCGGGGTTCCGCCAACGCCCCGGCGGGGCGGGCGCCGACGGATCCGCACCCGCGCGCAGCCCTTCGTCAAAAAAGGGCGTGACTCGGTGGTAGCCGCCGCGGGCGAGGATTGTCAGCGGCATCTCCAACAGCCGCTTTCGCTGCGGCTCAGAGATCTCATACGTTTCGGTGCATTCTGGTGAGGCTACCGCCAAGAGCGGTTTCGCGCGAAGCGTCACCTTGAGTATGTCGCGCCCGATTGTAACCGTCATCCCGATCCTCCCGCGATCCGCGGCCATCTCCTTGCACACGTCGTCGGCGATTAGTTGCGTTGTTACTGGGCCGCCCATATCCGACCCGTCGATTTCCAACTGCCTGCCTTCGCGGACCAGCACCTTCAAAAACCCGGAGTCCTTTCCCGCGCCCTTCACCCCCAACCCTATCCCCGCCAGTCCCACCCCCGGCTCGTTTCGAAAATCCAGCAGCGCCCCGATCGCCGGCTCGTCGCCGCCCCGGGCGACAGGCCCCACGGTCTCGGGCATTGGTTCCCCGGCGTAATCGAGCCGCCACGGGTCCGCGGCCGCCTTCTCCCCGGGCGGCAGCCGCACGTCCGTCTGCGAGAGTTTCCCGTGCTCGGCAAACCCGTAGGAGCAAAGCGTATCGCGGTCTTGCTCGTATCCCCACTCGACGTAATGGAACGTCGCCCGCCGGGCCTTGCACCACGCCGCGAAGTCCGCCTCCAGCGCGTCCCATCCGCCGAACAGCTCGCCCAGCAGCGCCTCCCGCGCCTCGCGCACGGCCGGCTGGTCGTGCGTGCGCTGCGGCTCGCGGAAGATGAAGTCGCGCCAAATCCGAAATCGCTGCTCACGATCGGGCGTACTGCGCAGGAAATTGGCCAATAGAAATCCCACGCCGCGGCTCACGTTTGCCGACCGGTCGATCGCGCGCACGGTCATCGGGTGCTTCGCAAGCTCCTCCAGCCCGGAGTCCAAATAGTTGTTGGGCGTCGCTTTATCCAAAACGTCCAGCGTGATGCGGCGGCGCGCTTCGTCATACACGTGGCTCGATATCCCGTCCGCGATCCCCTCAAAAAACCACGGCGGCGTGTTATCACAGGCCCCCGTCAGGCACATCTGGAACAGGTGCGTACACTCATGAATGATGATGTATCGCTGGTGGTACGTGAGCGACCCGCTCGGGTATGCGTAGCTGACCTTCCGCCGCTCGTAGGTGATGCCGCCGCCGTCGAAATCCCAGGTGATCCCGTCGGATTTCATCGCCTTGTCGAGTGCGTGTTTTTTCGACCCGTAGACGACGGCCATGCGCTTGGTTTCAATCCCCGCCGGCTCCCCCCCGAAGAGATGCACATAGTGCGGATAGACCATCTCGAGCAGTTCGAGGAGCGACCGCGCCGTCGCCTGGCCGCCATCGGTCTTCATCGCATAGTGTCGGCTCACGTACCAGGAAAACCCCGGCGTATTGTTCGGCCGCTCCCCCGCGAGCGTATCCGGAACGACATCCCCGACGGCCGCGACATCGACGCGCACGAGCGTGGAAGTGCGGCCGCTAACCACGACCTCCGCCACCTGCTCCGCCGGCGCGGGCACCGGAGCACCGATCGCCAAATTCCCAAAGAGGGTGACGATCAAAACGACTGCCGTGATGGGAGATGTTTTCAAGGTAGCGCCAGGAAAGAATTCCGTGGCACGGGCGGCCCGCCCGTGTCGTGCCGCTATAGCGGCGGTGTTGTGGTGCAGCCTTTGGAGGCTGCAAAGGCTAGCTACTGCTCTTCGCGCGGCCAAAGCCCGAGTGTGCTCCACCGTTCACGGGTGGTTTCAGAGGCTCCATCGTGACACGGGCGTCCCGCCCATGCTGGCGATGTGATAATTCGAATCGCGTTTTTTCCGGACATTCCGACTCCCCACGCACCGGGCATGGGCCCGACGCCCATGTCGCGATGGAGGTCCGGAAACCCCGCTTGCGGCGCACTTGGGAGCGATCGGAGAAGCGCCCCGCAAGCGGGGCGGCTAAACGGTTGAGCTCGAACGGGCTTTGGCCGCGCGAAGAGCAGTAAAAGCCCGCACCACAATCTATGCACCGCGCCGGTTCATCAACGCCCGCACGTTCATTCACGCCCGCACGCCCGTCCGCCCTTGCGCGCGGATGCGCGAAACTGCGTCGTTCACGAACTCCTCGAATGCCAGCTTCGCCTCGCGGTCGTGCATTTGTCGCGGCGGATGTTTCATGCACCACGCCGCCACCGGCTCGATCGGCCCGGCGAGCCCTGCATCGCGCGCGAGCTTGCAGCAACGGATCGCGTCGGCGACCACCGCCGCACTGTTGGGCGAGTCTTCGACGCTCAATCGCAGTTCCAGGTTCATCGGCACGCCGCCGAAGCCCGTGCCTTCGATGCGGAGGAAGCAGACCTTGTTGTCCTTCTGGAACGGCACGAAGTCGCTGGGGCCGATGTGGATTTGGTCGGGGCTCAGCGGCACGTCGAGCTGGCTTTGCACCGCTTCCGTCTTGCTGATCTTCTTGCTGGCCAGCCGATCGCGGCTGAGCATGTTGAGGAAGTCCGTGTTGCCGCCGGTGTTGAGCTGATAGGTCGAGTCGATCCGCACGCCACGATCGGCGAACAGCCGGGCCAGCGTGCGATGGGTGATCGTCGCGCCGACCTGCGCCTTCACATCGTCGCCGATGCACGGGATGCCCGCCTGGGTAAAGCGCGCCGCCCACGCGGGGTCGGAAACGATAAACACCGGGATGCAGTTGATGAGGCTCACCCCCGCCTTCAGGCAGGCCTCGGCATAGTAGTGCGAGGCCGTCTCCGAACCGACGGGCAGATAGTTAAGCAGGATCTCCGCGCCACTCTCGGCGAGCGTCCGGGCAACATCAACCGCCGGCATGCTCGCCGGCTCGAAACGAAACCGCGGCGGATAGCTCGCCATGTGAGGCGCGACGCCGTCAAGAATTTCCCCCATCCGCACGGTCACGCCGGTAGGGGGGATGTCGCGGCAAAACTCCTTCGTATTGTTCGGCTCGGCGAACAGCGCCTCTTCCAGCGGCCGCCCCACCTTTCGCGCGTCAATATCGAACGCGGCCACGACCTCAATGTCTTCGCACCGATACCCGCCGATGACGGGATGCATGAGGCCGGTGGTATCCGCGCTGCCGTCGTTGCGGCGCTGCGCGTAATACGAAATCCCCTGCACGAGCGAACTGGCACAGTTTCCAACACCGGCGATTGCGATACGAATGCGAGACATACGGCTGATACCTGAAAAGAGGACATAAAACCGACATTTAAATTAGAGCCCGATCCGCCCGCGGCCCTTTATGTACTGAACATACTACGAAACTGCCGGCCCAGTTGTTGCCGGTCGCAGTTCCGCCAGAACCTCGACATTCCCTTCCCCTCCGAGAATCGGGCTGCGGGTGGTGGCGATCACCTCAAACCCTGCCGCACGGACGTCCTCGCTTACCTGATTTACCACCGCGTCAACCGCATCCTCCGGCAAAATGCCCTTCTTCAGCAACCCCCTATCGGCTTCATAGTGGGGCTTAATAAGCGTGACGACGCGGCCACCCTCCCGGACAATCCGCCGGGCCGCGGGCAGGATATTCCGCTGGCGGGTCCAGGCAACGTCGATGGTCACCAGATCCACCACCTCGGGCAGCGTCACGTGCATCGCGTTGGTCCGTTCCATGACCACCACGCGCGGGTCTTTGCGCAACTTCCATTCCAGCACGCCGTAGCCCTTCTCGACGGCATAAACCTTCGCCGCCCCCAGTTGCAAAAGACAATCCACAAACCCACCGACGTTGGAACCCAGATCGGCGCAGGTGCGCCCGCGCACGTCGATCCCAAACGCCCCCAACGCGTGGTGCAATTTTTGCCCGGCTCGCGAGACGAAATCAGCCATCGCCCTAAATCGTATCCGACAGACGCCCCGGATTCCCGCCGCGACCGCTGCATTCCTGCGGTGCTGAGGCCACAAAATCATGTAGGGTGGGTGTACTCGCCCACCGTTTCCGGTCGAGACTCGACGCGAATTCCGATGGTGGGCGAGTACACCCACCCTACAAACTTTCCCGCGACGAGACGGATTAACTAAATGCCTAGCGCCAAGACCAAGGAGCCAAGAACGCCAAGGAAGAATTGAAGAATTTTGTTCGTATTCCTTGGCGTTCTTGGCTCCTTGGTCTTGGCGCTTATCTTTTGCCTTTCTTCGCGTCTGTCTTCGTGCCTTCGCGTCTTCGCGGTTTTGCCGTGAACATCGCGTCGCGCCCCAAGCCCCGTGCATCCGGACCGACGATACCGGCGTCCCCGCGTCGAATCCTCCCCTCTGGACTCTCCCGCATTCCCGGCCTACGCTCCGGCCGACACTTTTGGAAGGAGCACTCATGCAATCGCGCCAGCTCGGCAACTCTCCCATTCGCGTTTCCCCCATCATCTTCGGCGCATGGGCCATCGGCGGATGGATGTGGGGCGGCAACGAAGAACAGGAATCCCTCGACGCCATCCGCGCCAGCATCGCCAGCGGGGTGAATACCATCGACACCGCCGCGATCTACGGCATGGGCCACAGCGAGGAGCTTGTTGGGAAAGCGATCAAGGGAATGCGCGACAAGGTCCTCCTCGCCACCAAGTGCGGCATGCGCTGGGACAGCGACGAAGGCTCCGAGCCGTGGAAGCAAAAAGACAACAACGGCCGCGACGTCACCATTTACAAGAACGCCCGCCCCGACAGCATCGCCTACGAATGCGAGCAAAGCCTTAAGCGCCTTGGCACGGATGTGATCGACCTCTACCAGATCCACTGGCCCGACGTCAGTACGCCAGTCGAAGACTCCATGCGCGCGATGCTCAAGCTCCAGGAGCAGGGGAAGATCCGCGCCATCGGCGTGAGCAACTACGACGTCGAATGGCTCCGCAAGGCAAAGGCGGTCGCACCCGTCGCCAGCCTGCAGCCGCCCTATAGCCTGATTCAGCGCAAGATCGAAAGCGAAATTCTTCCATTCTGCCGGCAGAACAACATCGGCGTCATCGTTTATTCGCCGCTGGAACGCGGCCTGCTCACCGGAAAAGTCGGCGCTGATCGCCAGTTCGCCCCGGGCGATCACCGCGCGAGCCACAAATATTTCACGGTCGAAAACCGCAAGCGTGTGCTCGCCGCCCTCGAAAAAATCCGCCCCATCGCCGATCGGCACAAGGCGAGCTTCGCCCAGGTCGCGATCAACTGGACCGTCCACGAGCCGGGCATCACCGCGGCCCTCGTCGGCGCGAGGAACGCGGAGCAGGCCGAGCACAATGCCAAGGCGTTGAGTTTCACGCTCACGCCCGAAGAGCTTTCGCAAATCCGGGCCGCGTTCGACGAACCGTCGCGCGCGATGAATGCTTCGTGAGTGGCGTGCGGGGAGGGGCCTTCATTGTTCCGGGCGGTCGGGGAGAACAACACATTCGTCGGAGATCATTACTCCGGAAGCGGGTGGAGCGGGTTGTCTAATCCGTAGTTTTCTGCCGCATTCCGGGCAGCGGGCGAAGGTGGCGCGGAGGTCGTACCCGCAGCGGATGCACAAACCTTTCACGCGGCGTTCGCGCTCGATTTCCCGCCGAAAAGCGCCCATCCCCGTAAGAAACCCAACCGCAATCGATGGGAGGGCAACGAGCGGGAGAACCACCCACGCCGCCCCGGCTATCCCCAGGCAAAGCGTGATCGGCAGCGTGAGACCGAAGCCCACCGCCGTCGCGATCGTGCCCTGGTGAACCGCATTGCTCCACGCACGGAATTTCATAAGATTGTCTTCGTGCGAAGGAGCCCTCAATGCAAGCTAAACCCAAAACCCAAGCTAAACTGGAAACCGTAGCTGAATACCTCGCCGGCCTTCCTCCCGATCGTCGATCCGCCATTCAAGCCATTCGAGAAGTGGTCCTCAAGAACCTGGACAAAGGTTTCGCCGAGGGAATGCAGTACGGCATGATTGGCTACTTCGTCCCGCACAGCCTATTCCCGCCCGGCTACCACTGCGACCCCAAACAGCCGCTGCAGTTTGCCAGCCTCGGTTCGCAAAAGAACCACATGGCCCTCTACCTCATGTGCGTCTACGGCAGCCCAAAACAGGAAGCCTGGCTCCGCGCCGAGTGGGCCAAGACCGGCAAGAAACTCGACATGGGCAAGTCCTGCATCCGCTTCAAAAAGCTCGATGATCTGCCGCTGGAGTTGATCGGGCGACTCATCGCCCGCATCACGTTGAAGGATTTCGTGGCGGGGTACGAGGCGGCTTTGAATGGTCGCCGCCCGCAATAATGGTGATGCCCAAATATTGGAGATTACCGACCACGAAAACCTTGTAGGCTACCAGCGTGGCGAACGCACAAATGACGCCCAACCCGACCTAGCCGCCGACCGACCTGGGCGTCTTCCTGATTTCCTTTACTTGATTCCAAATGCTCCAGAGTGCGACCACCGCGAAAAACGCAACAAACACCCAGCCCACCCCATGCGGTCCGACCGTTCCCAGCATAAACCACGCCGGAAAAACGAGCACACATTTCACTATGAACCAGGCTATCTGGCGGCGCGTAAGTTTTGCCGGCGCGGCCTCCGCTTCAGGCGCTTCTTCAATCTTCACACCGCACTCGGGACAGACTCCGCTCGTGTTGCCTGTCAGGTTGTAACCGCATTGGAAGCAGAATCCCGCCTCGTGACGCATCCGCGCGATCATTCGCCGACGGGTCCGAAAACCACGTACGACGCCGACGGAGCCCCCAAGCAAAA
>JAQGHP010000203.1 GCA_028288775.1 Phycisphaerales bacterium
GCTGCCCGCGACGCGCGTCTGGCGGCCGGTCGTCCTACCGTGCTGGGTCATGCTCGCGGCGCAGGCCACCTTCGAATTGTGCTGCGAATACAGCCGGGCCATCATCAAGCCCTGGCGTTACATGGGGCTGCAACTGGCACGCTCGACGGCGGTGGTCGTCGTCGGCGGGGCGCTGGTCTGGTTCGGGGCCGGCTGGTGGGGCCCGCTCGCAGGCGCGGCCGCGGGAATGATCCTGGGCATCGCGTGCGTTTGGCACGGCGACTGGGCCGACGTGCGCGTGATGCTCGACCGCCCGACGTTCCTCAAACTCTGCCATTACGGAATCCCCCTCTCGCTGACCGTCGCCCTCACGATCGTCATCGGCACGTCCGACCGGTTCCTGATCGCGTACTTCAATGGCGAGGGATCCGCGGGGCTTTACTCCGCCGCCGTCGATTTCACCGGCCAGACGCTCGCGCTGCTGATGATGGTCATTCAGCTCGCGATGTTCCCGCTCGCCGTCCGCGCCTTCGAGCACCAGGGGCGCGCCGCGGCCCAGGAGCAGATGAAGACCAACGCGTCACTGCTGATGGCCGTCGGCGTGCCGTGCGTCGTCGGGATCGCACTGCTCGCGCCCGGCATCGCGGCGTGTTTCCTGGGCAAGGAATTCCGCACGACCGCCGCGGCGATCATGCCGCTCATCGCGCTGGGCTCTTTCCTCGCGGGCCTCAAGGCGTATCACTTCGACGCCGCGTTCCAGTTCGCTCATCGCACCATCTATCAGGTCTGGATCGTGCTCTTCGCCGCGGCCTTAAACGTGGGCCTGAACCTCGTCGCGATCCCACGTTTCGGGATCAACGGGTCGGCGGTGGCGTCGGTAGTCGCGTACGTGGTGTCGATCGTGCTGACCGCGTATTTCGGACGCCGGCACTTCGTGCTCCCCTTCCCCCGCCGCGAGTCCCTTCAGGTACTGGCTGGCGGCGGCGCGATGGCGTTGCTGTTGTACCCCGTCCGCGGGTATCACGGCCCCCTGGCCGTCGCCCTTCAGATTTCTGGCGGCGCGGCGGTATACGGCGTCGTCCTGCTCGCCCTCGACTTTATTGGATTGCGCGGAACCGTGCTGCGAAAAATCGCCCGCCGCTCGCTCGCGAAAGGGCGCGGATTTCCAGTGGTCGCCCAGAGTTCCCCCGCGCCCGTGAAGCTCGCACCAACGCTCGTCGAAACTTAACGGATTGGGTTTTCGAAAACATGCGCACGAAACGAATTTGTATGTTCACGCCCAGTGCCAGCGGCGGGCACGCGCGCTACTCGATGGAGCTGCTCACCGCGATGTCGCGGCATGCGCACGGCTACGACGTCGAACTTGTCAGCAGCAAGAACCTCGAAGAACAATTCAAGGCCGTCCCGTATCCGGTACACCCCATCCTGCGCCCACTCACCGACCGCAGCGCGTTTTCGACGGGGGCGGGCTGGGTCGCCAACCGCCTGGCGCACTACCCGCGCCGCGAGTGGGAGTTCCTCCGCTGGCTTCGCAACCGGCCCGATATCGACGGCGTGCATTTCCAGGAATGGACGTCCTGGCTGGCCGCACCGCTCTTCCGCCGCATCCGCGCGATGGGCAAAAAGGTCTTCTACACCGTCCACAACATCGTCCCGCACAAGTACCCGAAGTTGGTCCCCAAGGCCGTCATGGACGGCTGGATCCGCGGCGCGGGGCGCGAATGCGATGTGCTGTTCGTGCACACTGATTTGCTGGCCGAACAACTTTCGCGATTCATAGGCGAACCGCACCCGCCGATCCAGGTCGTCCACCATGGCGTCTGGACGGTGAAGGACTTCGCCAAGGGCCCGCCCATGGCCGAGCGGCTGGGATGGAAGCGCCTGCTCTTTTTCGGCGGCATCCGCCGCAACAAAGGCCTCGACCTCCTGCTCCGCGCCGCCGAAAAGCTCCCCGGCTTCAGCATCACCATCGCCGGCGAGCCCGCCCACCCCGATTACTTTCGCGACGAGATTCTCCCCCAGGTGCGACGGCTGCAGCAGGCGGGCGTGAAGGTTGACCTGTACGACCGGTTCGTGCCCGACGAGGAAGTCGGCAAGCTGTTCGCCTCCCACAGCGCGATCGTGCTGCCGTACACGCACGGCTTCGTCGCGCAGAGCGGCGTGGCGTTCATGGCTCTGGCCTACGAGCTTCCTGTAGTGGCCAGCGAGGCCGGCGGGCTGCGCGATCTCCTGGACCAGTTCAGGATCGGCACGACGTTCCGCGACCAGACTCCCGAAGCCCTGGCCGCCGCCGTCCATGCGCTGTACGACCAGAAATCGCCGCAGGAATTGGAGAACGAAATCGTGGCGGCCAAGGCCCATTTTTCCTGGGCCCAGTCCGCCCGCGCCACCGCCGCCGGGTACGATCTGGCGGAAGAGAAGGTTTTACAAACAAATGCTAGCGCCCTCAGAACAACCCCTGCGCACTGAAGTCGCCGAGGTGATACGCCGCGACGACCCCGGCGCCTCCACCGCGCGCCTCGCCGCCGTCATTACCGGCGCGCTCGGGTTCTTCTGCTTCATGCCCTACGCGTCCGTCACGGTCGCCAACACCACCGCCGTGCAGGTCGGCAGCATGCTCACGCTCCTGGTGACGCTGCCCGTGCTATTCTTCTCCTTGCGTCGGGGGCCGCTGTGGATGTACGCCCTCATCATTGCGCCCCTGTGCATCGCCGCCCTGAAAGTCGCGTTCACGGGCGACGGAGACTTGAGCCTGTGCCTCAAGACCGTCCCCGTCTGGGCGCTCTCGTGCCTCACCATCGTAGCCGCCCAGGTGTGCGCCCCGCGCTACGCGGTGGCGCTGCTCACCGGGATCGCCGCGGCGACCGTGCTGCACGCCGCCGTGGGCGTGTGGCAGTATTACAGCTTCGCCAACGGCCAATTCCCGCTGGCCTGGCTGTACGTGAACCCGGCGTTTCTCAGCGTGCAGGACAACGTCGACACCATCGCGAAATACACCCAGCGCCCCTTCGGCCTCTTCCCCGAGCCCTCGGCCATGTCCAGCTCCCTCGCCCCCTGGGTGCTGTTCTGGATCGCCGAGCTATGCGGAATCATCCGCCTGCGGCAGCAGCCCAAAACGTGGCAGCGCGTCCTGTTCGCCGTCGCGGCGGCGGGCGGTCTGGGGCTGATCATTCTCTCCCGCTCCGGCCACGCCGCGGTGACGATGGCCGCGGCCATCGTGTTCGTTGGCATTTGGTTCACGCGCAGCCGGGCCACCGGCGCGTCGTACCTGGCGATCATCGTGGTGTTCGGCATCGTGCTGCCGACGGCCCTCTACTTCGCCGCCGAATCACTGAGCGACCGTCTGGGCGGCAAGTCGGATCTGGGCAACAGCTCCTGGCAGGACCGCACCGATTCCCTGCGGATCGGCTTCTGGCTCGTGGCCGATGGCGATTTGCCCACGGCGCTGTTCGGCCTGGGCCCGGGCCTTACTTCCCCGCAGTTGCAGCGCGTCGCGCGCCTGGAGGCGGTGTGGAGCGTGCTGTTGACGTACCTGTACGAGACGGGAATGATGGGCCTGATCGTCGTCTGCTGGATCGGCGCGCAACTGGGCCGGCTCTGGAAATCGATCCGGTTCGACCTCGCCTTCGCCGCGATCTTCGTCACCTGGCTCGTGGGCGCGACCGTCACCACCAGCTACATGGAATTGCTCTCGATCTGGTTGACGCTCGGCTGGCTGACGGTGTGGCCCGCCGTGTGCCACTCCAAGCCCGCGCCGGCGACGAATAGCGCGTGGAAACCGCTGGCCCGCAATGCGATCGGCGGGTTCGAGTCCTGGTCCGCCAAGCCGCGCGTGCCCAACTGGATTCCGCGCCGCTGGACCGATTCCCTTTCGCCCGCGCGCCTGGATGATGCCGCGGTAGCGCAGCCCAACAACGGAAAGAGCCTGGCCCGCCGGCGGCCGCGCCGATGGAGCGAGCGATGAGCGGACTTCATCAAACCGTCGGCATCTTGTACCCCGGCGAAATGGGCGCGGGTGTCGCCGCCGTCCTCGCCCAGCGCGGCACACGGCTGGTCACCACGCTCCGCGACCGCGGCGAGCAGACCGCGCGCCGTGCCCGGTCCGCGGGGTTCGAAATACTCGACTCGCTCCGGGACGTGGTCCGCGCCGCCGACGTCGTGATCTCCCTCGTGCCGCCCGCGATGGCCGAGAAGGTCGCGGATGATTATTGCGAGTCGGCGAGGCTCGCGCCTGCGGGCGCGCTGTACGTTGACGCCAATTCCATCGGCCCGGAGCTGGCGGCCACGCTCGCCGCCCGCGTCGAAGGCCACGGCCGCGGGTTCGTGGACGCCGCCATCAACGGCCTGGCCAAAAACCTCGCCACCAGCGGCACGCTCTTCCTGAGCGGGCCCCGCGCGGATGAAGTCGCCGGGCTCTTTGGCGATGCGATTCAAGTGCGGCAACTGGGCGAGCAGCCCGGCCGCGCCTCCGCGATGAAGATGCTGCTCAGCGGATTGTCGAAGGGCGTGTGCGCGCTGTTCGTCGAAACCGCCCTCACCGCCCACCGTCACGGCATGCTCTTTGAAATGGCCGATTCGTACACGCGGATCTACCCGGGCATCATGGCCCTGGTCGACCGCATGCTCCCCACCTACGCGCAGCACGCCGCCCGCCGGGCCGATGAAACCCGCGAGCTAGAGCAGACCGCGCAGGCCGCGGGCCTCGAGCCATGCGTGCTGGCCGCGGTGCGACAAGTACACGAGCTGCTCGCCGGCGTAGATTTCGCCGCGTCGGGGCAATCCGCGTGGACGACCAAATCACTGATTGACGCGCTCGCCGCCGAGGGTTTCCTCACGGGCGACGCGGCCGCATGGAACCCGGCGCAAGCGCCCGGTACAAACAAGAATTCACAGTCGCCGCAAGATTGAAGGGAAAACGATCATGGCAAATAAACCCCGTTCCGCGCACCTGCACCCCGGCCCCGGCTTTCGCGTCCGGATGAACATCGAGCGCCTGGCCCCCGAGCTGATGAACCAGTTCGCGGACTTCGCCACACCCGACATTTCCGACCTGCTCAACCGCCTCTATGCGGTCGATCCGGGGATCCGCTGCCTCACCAGAGACAAGCACCAGGTCCACGGCCCCGCGTGTACCGTCAAGGTTTTCCCCGGCGACAACCTCATGGTCCACAAGTCCCTCGACGTGATCGAGCCGGGCGACGTGGTCATCATCGACGCCGGCGGCTCCACGCTCAACGCCGTGCTGGGCGACCTCGTCGCCACCAAAGCCAAGCACCGCGGGGCGGCGGGCTTCGTCGTCGACGGCCTCATTCGCGACCTCCCGGGCATCCGCGATCTGGACCTCCCCGTCTTCGCCCGCGGCACGTCGCCGATTGGTCCGCTGCACCGCGGACCGGGCGAAATCAACTACCCGATCTGCTGCGGCGGCGTCGTGGTCAACCCGGGCGACCTAATCGTCGGCGACTCCATGGGCGTAGTCGTCGTGCCGACGATGATTGTCGCCGAGCTGCTCGAACGCCTTCGCACGCATGAATCATCCAACGCCGATTACTTCGAATCCGTTAAGAAGGGCAACTTCTCCAACACCTGGGTGGACAAGATTCTCGCCGATTTGGAGTGCCCCCTGATCCGCGGAACCCCGGCCGCCCCGGATGCGGACAACAAGATCCACACAGATGCCTTGGTGAGCTAGGCAACGATTGCCGTACGACAACTTTAGCCGGATACATCGCCTCGAAAGTATTGGCTCGTGGTGCGTCGGGCCTTTTCCAGACCCGCCGACGGGCAAAAAAACAGCGAAAAAATCGATTATTATCGGACGAGCTGCTGTCGCAACCATGTGATCATTGTATAGTAAATATCGACGCGGCCCTTCGGGCCGCCGTCCACTTGCTACAGGGATTACTTAGCAACATTTGTCGCAGGCGGCGCATGCCGCAATGTCGGAACGATCCGCCGGCTTACTTCCGGCGCGTGTAGAAAATCGACCGACTACCAAACGCAGCGCGATATCGACGGGGTATAGTCAGACAGACGGGCGATTTTCGCGCGTTCAGGGAGAATCCGATGCCATCCAGCGATCCACAGCAGTACTTCCACCGCTCCCCCTCTGCGCGCGGGCAGGGCGCCGCACCCGCCCTTCGCCGGGCCAGCCATAAGGCCGCCGGCCAGTTGATTGAACTGCTCGAAGCACGCCAGCTCCTTTCCGCCGCGCACACCCCCACCCCGCAGAGTTCAGCGCCGCTGCATTCGGTGAGTTTCGCGCACGTTGCGCCTGCCGCCCCGGCTACCGTCGTCACCAACCAGTCGGACTATCTGCCGGGCCAGATTGCCACGATCACCGGTACCGGCTTTGGCGCTGGCGAGAAGGTCCGCCTGCAAGTCCTGCATATCGACGGCACGCCCAACACCGCCTCCGAGCACCGCCCCTGGACCGTCCGCGCCGGCACGGACGGCACGTTCACCACCTCGTACCTCGTCGGCAAGGACGACCTGAACACCACGCTGCGCCTTACCGCCGTCGGACTTTCCACTCACCGCCGGGCTACAGAAATTTTCACCGACGGATCAGCGACCACCACCACTGTCACTTCCTCCACCGGCTCCGCGCCCGGGCCGCTGGTGAAGCCCAGCCACATCGTCGTCGTGGTCGAGGAGGACCGCTACGCCAACGCCATCGGCGACACGACCAACATGCCGTACATTAATTCGTTGGCGAGCACCGGCCTGGCCTACACCAACTCGCACGGCCTGAACACCACCTCCCAGGAAGGCCAGATGTCCTACCTGGGCCTCTATTCCGGATCCACACAGGGCGTCACCGACAACGGCAATCACGGCGTCTTCACGGGCCCCAATCTCGCCCAGTCGCTGAACAACAACGGCCTGTCTTTCACCGGCTACGCCGAGAGCCTCCCCTCCAACGGCGACACCACCCACAACCTCGCCGCCGACCCGACCAACGCCGCCTACGACGACCTGTACGTCCGCGCCTACAACCCCATGGCGCAGTTCTCCAACGTCGGCACGGGCCTGACCAACGCGAACGTCAACAAAACCTTCGCGAACTTCCCGACCACTGTCGCCGGCTACGCGAGTCTGCCGACCGTTTCATTCGTCATCCCCAACACGCGCGGTAACACGCACGGCTCCAACGACACCAACCCCTTTGCCACCGACCCTAGCGCCTACAACGGCCTGCGCAAGAGCGCCGACACGTGGCTCCAGCAGAAGATGGACGGCTACCTCCAGTGGGCCAAGGCGAACAATAGCCTGCTGATCATCACCTCGGACGAAGGGGACCGCGCGCACACCTTCGCCAATGGTTTCGCCACGATCATCAACGGCTCGAGCAGCCTCTTCACCCCCGGCGTCGATACCACCAACGTCACGCCTTACAACATTTTGCGGACCATCGAGGACATGTACGCCCTCCCGCAGTTGGGCAGCTCGGCGAGCGCTTCCGAACTCGACACCAACGCCCAGGGCAAGCTCGGCGCGCCCTCCGCTTCCAGCGGCGGCGGCTCGGGCTTCGGCCAGCCCGTCACCTTCACCGCCACGGTCGCCCCCGTCGCCACCGGCTCAGGAACCCCCACGGGCACCGTCCAGTTCAAAATCGACGGCTCAAACTTCGGCAGCCCCGTAACGCTCGTCAACGGCTCAGCCGCCAGCGCCTCGATCAGCTCCATGACCGTTGCCAGCCACACGATCACCGCCGTCTACAGCAGCGATGCCACCTACGCCGCCAGCACCTCGCCCACCCTCACGCAGGTCGTGTCGCAGGCTTCGACCACCACCGCAATTTCCTCCAGCGACACCTCGGCCGTCTGGGGCCAGAGCGTTACGCTCACCGCGACGGTTGCCCCCGTCGCCCCGAGCACCGGCGTGCCGACCGGCACCGTCAACTTCATGGACGGCACTACGCAGCTCGGCGCAAGCACGCTCAACGCCTCCGGCCAGGCAACGTTCAACACGTCCTCCCTCACGGTCGCATCGCACTCGATTACCGCGGTGTATGTGGGGAGCACCGGCTACAACACGAGCACCTCTAGCTCCCTCGGCGAAACCGTCAGCCGCGACGCGGCTACCGCCGGCGTCACCTCTTCGGCCAACCCCTCCGTCTTCGGCCAAAGCGTTACGCTCACCGCCACCCTCGCTGCCGCCGCCCCCGGCTCGGGCACGCCCACCGGCACCGTCACCTTCATGGACGGCACCGCTACACTAGGCACCGGCACCCTGAGCGCCGCGGGCCAGGCCACGTTCGTCACCTCCGCGCTGGGCGTGTCGTCGCATTCGATCACGGCCGTCTATGCCGGCGACGCCCACTTCGCCGGCGTCACGTCCTCGGCACTCTCCCAGGTCGTCAACCTCGCTTCGACCACAACAACAATTACGCCCCCCGCGGCCACGGTTACCGGCCAGTCAGTGAGCTTCACCGCGACGGTCGCGCCGGTCGCCCCCGGCGCGGGCACGCCCGCCGGCACGGTGCAGTTCGTCATCGACGGCGCGAACTCCGGAAGCCCCATCACCCTCTCGGGCGGCTCGGCCACCAGCGCCTCCATCGTCCTGTCCACCGCGGGCCAGCATTCGGTCTCCGCGGTCTACTCCGGCAGCTCCAGCTTCGCCGGCAGCACCGCCACGAGCGTCACGCAGACCGTCAACAAGGCGTCCACCAGCGCGGCGCTCGCGTCGAGCCTGAACCCTGCAACCGCTGGGCAATCGGTCACGTTCACCGCAACTCTTTCCGCCATCGCCCCCGGCGCGGGCACACCCACCGGCACGGTGACTTTCTTTGACGGCACCACCGCCGTCGGCTCGGGCACGCTGAGCGCTTCCGGCAAGGCGACGTGGACGACGTCCACCCTCTCCGCCGCCTCGCATTCGATCTCCGCCTCGTACGCGGCCGACTCGAACTTCGCCGGCTCCACTTCCGCCACGCTCAACGAGACCATCAACCCCGCGACGACAACGGCATCCACGACCACCGGCGTCGTCTCCTCCGCCAACCCCACGGTGTTCGGCCAGGGCGTGAGTTTCACCGCCACGGTCTCCCCCGTTTCCCCCGCGACGGGAACGCCCACCGGCACCGTCCAATTCACCATCGACGGCGCGAACTTCGGCAGCCCGGTCACGCTCGTCAACGGCTCGGCCACCAGCAGTTCGCTGACCACGCTGTCGGTGAGCGGGCATAACGTGGCCGCGGTCTACTCAAGCGATGCTAACTTCGCCGCCAGCACTTCCCCGACGCTCGTCCAGACCGTCAACCAGGCCTCGACTTCGGCCGCGGTGTCGTCCAGCGCATCGTCCGCCGTGTGGGGCCAGAGCGTGACGTTCACCGCCACAATCTCCGCAACCGCCCCCGGCACGGGAACCCCAACCGGCACAGTCACCTTCATGGACGGCGCAACCTCGCTGGGCAGCGGCACCCTCAGCGCCGCCGGCCAAGCCACGTTCACCACCTCATCGCTCGCCCTGTCGTCGCACTCGATCACCGCCGTCTACAATGGCGACACGAATTTCATCACAAGCACCTCGCCCGCGCTCACGCAGACCATTAGCACCGCCTCCACCGCCGTCGCCCTCGCCACCTCGGCCAACCCCTCCACCTCAGGCCAATTGGTGACCTTCACCGCCACCGTTTCCGCCACCGCCCCCAGCGCAGGCACGCCCACCGGCACCGTCACGTTCATGGACGGCGCCACCACGCTCGGCACCGGCACGTTGAACGCCTCCCGCCAGGCCACGTTCACCACGACCACGCTTTCGGTCGCCTCGCACTCCATCACCGCGGTCTACGCCGGCGACACAACCTTCACCGGCTCCACCTCCGCCGCGGTCACGCAGACCGTCAACGCCGCCGTCTCCAACGGCCCCGCGAGCAACACCTTCGCCACCGCCGGCCTCCTCACCGGCACCTCCATCACCGCCACCGGCTCCAACGTCGGCGCGACCAAGGAAACCGGCGAACCCAATCACGGCGGCAACGCCGGCGGCCATTCCGTCTGGTGGTCCTGGACCGCCCCAACCTCAGCCACCGTCACCATCGACACCCTCGGCTCCAGCTTCGACACCCTCCTGGGCGTCTACACCGGCTCCGCCGTCTCCGCGCTCACGACAGTGGCCTCCAACGACGACAGCCCCGCCGGCGGCACCGCCACCAGCAAGGTCACCTTCGCCGCCGTCTCCGGCACGACCTACCGCATCGCCGTAGATGGCTACGGCGGCGCAGTCGGCAGCATCACGCTCCACCTGAGCGTCGCCGCCACCGTCACCACCAACGACAACTTCGCCAACCGCACCACCCTCACCGGCACCTCCATCACCACCACCGGCTCCAACTCCGGCGCAACCAAGGAAACCGGCGAGCCCAATCACGGCGGCAACGCCGGCGGTCACTCCGTCTGGTGGTCCTGGACCGCCCCAACTTCCGGCACCGTCACCATCGACACCCTCGGCTCCAGCTTCGACACCCTCCTGGGCGTCTACACCGGCACCAGCGTCTCCGCCCTGACCACAGTAGCCTCCAACGACGACAGACCCGCCTGTGGCACCGCCACCAGCAAGGTCACCTTCGCCGTCACCGCGGGAACGACGTATCAAATCGCCGTAGACGGCTACGGCGGAGTCACCGGCAGCATCACCCTGCACCTCACTCTCGCGTAATGGATTCGCAAGTTACGATTCCATTAAGCGATCCCCGGGGGTACTGCTTCCCACGTGGCAAAGCCCGTTCGACGCCAACCGTTTAGCCGCCCCGCTTGCGGGGCGCTTTCCGCGCCAGCGAAAAAACAACGCCCCGCAAGCGGGGCGGCTACTGCTCTTCGCGCTGCCAAAGCCCGTGCGGGCCGAGCCATTGTTTAGCCGCCCCGCTTGCGGGGCGCTTCTCCTGGCGCTCCCAAAAACGCCCCGCAAGC
>JAQGHP010000254.1 GCA_028288775.1 Phycisphaerales bacterium
CGAATGAAAACGCGAATTAGTCGGTGCTTCGGCGAATTTTCCCGAAGATCAAGTTCAGTTCTTTCGCTTCCTGCCACAAGAGCCGTGCGTCATCACACAACTCGGGAGCCGCCACGGCCATCATTCGCAGCCAGTGCTTCGTCTCCTTCGCTTCCTTGCGGCAAATGCCGATCTTATGACGAAAATCCTTCCTCGATTCGGCGTCATCCGCTTCGCAGTAATTCGCTCCGACACTTGTACCCGAATTTACAAGCTGCGCGATTAATCGCTGCGTTACAGGCGTTACCGGCACTTTTTTCGCGAACCGGATAATCGCTTCGCCAAACTTGGCCGTCCGCTCGAGCAAATCGTATCCGTTGGACGCTTTCTTTCCGTCATTCGGATTTCGGAATTCGTCATTCGGGCTTGATTCGGGTTTCGGGGATTCGGAATTCGGATTTCCCCGTCTCATTGTCAAGATCCCCGCGTCCAACCCAAGCCTCATCGTTGTTGGAACGATGGCGACCCAAGGATAATGCTCGCCATGCGTTGGAAGTCGCCGTTCGCGGCTACTTCCTTGAGCGTCGTCAGCTCGCGATCGCCCACGTCGCCGCCTACCAGGTCTTCGATCATTTTCAGCTCGGCTTCGTCGCTCTTGAGCGACTTGTAGCCTTCCACGAACGTGGGGGGGACGGTGATGCCTTTTACTTCGCCGCGGAGCAGGTCCCAGGCGAACTGCCAGCGGGTGGTGAGCACGCCGGCGTCCATCCAGCTCTCGGCGACGTCGCGGTAGCCGGTGGGGTCGGGGCAGTCGTAGATGGGCTCGCCCATCCGCCGCAGGCGGTTGCAGGCGTCTTCGCCGTTCTCGAAGTTCGCGGAGGTGGACCGCAGCGCGCTGACGGTGAACTGGAAGGGGGTCTTGAACTTGGCGCGGTAGTTGTCGCGGTTCATGAACTCGGGGCTGGAGAGGATGGCCCAGTAGACCTTGGGCAGGTTGCCCTTGCTCTCGCGGAACACCGCCGACACCTTCTTCACCAAGGCCGGCGGCGGATTGTCGTTGACGAGATAACGTACGAGCTTTTCGGAAATGAAATCGCTCGTAGCGCGGGCCATGGCCAGCGTGTAGAGTGCCTTTTCGCCGCCCGAGTAGCCTTCTTCCACCGTGTTCCCCAGCCATTTCTTAGTGCCGGGCTGATGGTCGCCCGCGTTGAACATGAAATGGAAGTCGGGGCCGTAGGTCCAGCCGGTGAGGACCTTGGAAAGCTCCTGCACATCGGCGTTGCTGTACCCACGGTCGGCGCCCAGGGTGTGCAGTTCCATCACCTCGCGGGCGTAGTTCTCGTTCCAGGAGTTCTTGTGGCTGAGCTTCTGGTCGAGGTATTCGAGCATCGCCGGGTGGCGGGCGGAGGCGAAGAGCATTTCCTTGAAGTCGCCGAAGACGTGCTTGCGGATGACCTGTTCTTCGTAGTCGGCATCGGTCCAGGAGCGGGTCTGTTCTTCGTTGAGGCGGGGCTGATCGACGCAGAAGTGATTGCGCCAGAAGTCGCACATGACTTCCTTGAACTGCCGCTTGCTCATGACGGATCGGAGCAATACCGCCTGCGGGAGTTGCACGTGCATGCTCTCGGATTCGGGCTTGCGGTCTTCGGCCTTCCGCTTGTAGCCGTAGTCCTTTTGCAGGTCCGTAATGGAGGTCTTCACCCACGGGTAGCGGCTGGCGATGAGCTTATCGCAGGCCGAATCATCAATCTTCTCGGCGTCCAACTGCTCCTTGGCCCAAACTTGCCAGCCGCCCTTTTCAACGATGGCCTCGATCTCGCCCGGCGTCGCGCCGAAGGACATGCGGTTGACCGCCTGTACGACCTTCTCGCGATCGGAAAGATCGGGCCCGGTAAATTCCGCGGGGCGGGCGGGCTTGTTCTTGTCGGCCTCGATGCCCGCCTGGACCTTCAGAATGCGGTTGTAGAGCGAATCGGACTCTTTTTTGTGCTTGGGCGGCGGGGTGTTGTTGTCGTCATCTGCCCGGGTGAGGGGCGAGGGAATGAGCAGGAAGGAACTGAATAGACAGAAAGCCGAGGGGACAAGGTACTTGCCGCGTGTCGACGCCATGGTGTGATGCTCCTAACCGCTATCGGGGGGAATCCGCCTGAGTGATAGAACGCAAGTTTACGGGACCTATTGCCTGCCGCGAGAGATTTTTTATCGGATTCGTTTCCGTCCTCCATTTTCGGCCCGGGATTTGTAACGCCAGCACAATTGATTACCGCGGTTGGAATTGGGACGTTGCCGGCGGGAAGTCTTGGCATCCCGAGTTGGCTTCCCCGGGCACACCTACCGCCCGGGCAGCGCGACAAAGCGCGACACTTTTTTCGTCGCGCAGGGCCCGTCGGAGCGCCGGAACTACAGCCCCGTACACTCCTTAGAAGCAGAACGCAGCGCGTAACCTCTCACCCCCTGTCGCGCGACTTGAGCTTGCGCACCACACCAAGTGCATGGCGCAACTGTCACTTTGGGGCAGTCGATACCGCGCCGCATTCCGGGCATCGGTCAGGCGTAGCGCGCAGGTCGTAGCCGCAGGCGGGGCAATGGCCGGGAATACGACGCCGCCGGGTCAGTTGGTGAATCATGGGGAGGAGCATGAAGGCCATGGCCAGGAACCAGTGCGGCAACCCAACGTTCCAAGCCGGACAATAGCGCGTTCTGATGCTGAATGGATTGGTGGCGGGGACAGTGCCGCCATCGGTCACGTAGAAGCCAAAGCCGGCTTTCGAGAAGTGAGCCCGGACGCCGGGTGCGGGGATTCGGATGCGTCCGGTGGCGTCAAAAGGAGGAGCGATGCGCCGCCACAGAGTCTTCCGGTAAAACCAGCGCGGCGGAAGGGTCGCGTGATAGAACTGAACGCGGCCCAAGCTGGAGGTGAGATCGTACAAGGTCGTCGCCGATCCCGTTTGCACGTCATCCGCCACCCGATAGCTCCGCACCCACAAGGCGCATGTCGCCACGCATAGCAACAGCGAAAGTACCGAAGCGCATGTGAATATTCGGCGAAGTCTCATGCCTTCACCCTGACGGAGGTTGGCACCGCCCCGCACTCCGGGCAGCGGCCCGGCGTGGCGCGCAGGTCGTAGTCACATTGCAGGCAAGAACCGGCAAGCCGGTATCGCCGGCGGCGCAGTCGGCGACGCATCCAAAGGGCCGGTGCAATTGCGGCCAGGGCCATGGGGAGCCAATCGGGTACGACGACAACGTAACCCGCCGTCCCCAACTCCGAAAACCGGAATGCCCGAAACCCGAGCCTTCGCCAGTCGGGCGCCAGCGAGTCTCCCTCTTGTGACGGGAATGATCGCCCGAAATCCACTAGCAAAATAGTGTTTGCCGCTGCGAAAATGTCCTCCCCGTGGTGCCACGCGCGCCTCCCGACCATCCCCCATTCCCGATCACCCGGAATGGTCTCGGCGGAGCAATGCATCCAATAGATTCCCCCGTCGTGCGAACCGAGATGCATATGCCAATAGTGGGCGGTTTTCGCGGATTCGAGGTTCGCGCCAAAACGGGAAATCTCGGCCGCGTCCCCGCTAGAGTTCCACACCCAAAACACCGCCGTCCCCATGCACAGCACGAGCGACATCGCGGACAAGAGCGTGATCAAGCGGCGTCTCATGCGCTCACCGTACCACCATCTGTCGCCGTCCCGCACTCCAGGAAGCGGCGGGGCGTGACGCACAGGTCGTAGCCGCAGGTGAAGCATTCGCCACGCTGCTTCCGTTCCCATCGCAGTCGCCGTTTTCGTCCGACGTGACAAAGGACCGCTGACTCTGGCACATAAACAGCGGCGAGCGATGCGATCGGCACGTAATCGTCAAGGTGTGCAGGGCCTTCCACCCCTCTAACGATGATGAACATGGGTACATGGAACGCCGCGAAAACTGCGAGCCCTTTCGCGATTTCAATGGGAATTGTGCCGGGGACGGACCTCACTCCCTCATCCTACCACAGCGCACGAAATGACAAATGCGGGTGTCGTGGGGCCATGCTCCGCTGAGTCTTTAGGGTCCTGTCCGCGCCGTCGCTGGCGCTGTGCGTGGGCACGTGCGTGGTGTGGATGCCGAGCGATTCCGGGGCGGATCGTTCGGGACGCTGTCGAAATCTTCTGTTAAATTTGTGGGATGGCATGAGTGGGTATACGCTTCGATCATCCGCGCGGAAGAAGGCAGGTCATGGATCTCAAAATCCGCCATGCGCTCTCCAACCCGGCGCGCCGCTATTTCCTGCACGCCTGGATCCAAAATGGCCGAACGTGGGACCTCAAACCCGCGGCGGTGACCGGCGGGCTGCTGGAATTTGTCGTACCCGACGTTCCCTATGTTCGCCTGCTGCAGTTCAAGTTTCGCACCGAAGACGGGGGCGGCTCGTATTGGGAATCGGACGATTCCATTCGGCAGATTCGTCGACGAGATGTTTCCGAAGTATGGACCTATGACGCGAGCGTTTGCATTCGATTTGAACCGCCGGGCGATGCCGTGCCGTTGCCCGCCCAACTGTCGCTGCATCTGATCACGGCATCCCGTTTCAGCGGCGGCGCGATTTACGCGTGGAATCCGTACGACCCGACAAAGCCGGCGGCGTATTTCCCGCAGACCGCGCGCGACGAGGCTGCACAGACATCCGCCTTCAACCTGCAATTGGAACCGTGGATGGCCAGCGGCTTTCACCTTAAGTGCGTTGCCGCGGGACGCGCGACCGGCGATTGGGAGCCCGACCGCGCCAATAAGGTGTGGCGGCCGGCGGACGGTCAGGAATTGTGGCTCAAGAGCGGGCAGGTCAGCCTTCGCAATTCAGTTATCGTGCCGACGAAGTCTCCCCTCGCCTTGATTCATCCCGCGGCGCTTTCTCCCGCCCCGAAATTCATCGTGGCTGACGGCGTTGAGGATTCCAGGCAAACTCTGACGCCCCTCGCTACCGCGCCGTACGGCGTCGATCCGCTGTTCGCAATAAGCCGCTATGAGGCGACGGTCTATCCCGATGCCCTTTATCGGCTGGATTACGACCCGGCGGAATCGCCGGAGCGGCCGACGATCCAGCGCATCTTCCCCGTCGACCCGTCGGACCCGGAGGCGGGCGGGACCCTCTTGCTGGGAGCGGAAGATTGGCGAAGCGATCAGCCGGTCCGATCAAGCGTGGTCGAAGTGGTAATCGCTCCGGACGATGTGAATTCGCTCGGGGCCGCGCCGGTCGCCCACATCGGAGTCGGCCATGCGACGTCGGCATTTGAAACGGTGACCCTCGTGCGACAGCCCGACCAGAGTTGGCTCGCGCGCTCCAGCGCTTTCGCGGGTCAGCCGCATTGGTTTAGCCTGGAACCTTCCGGCGGCGCAGCCGAAAGGCGACCCGACGGACCCATCGACGTTCGGCGCACCATCACTCCCGTAGCCGGGGGTCCCACACGCTGGTTTACCGCGGAGGCGGTCGGCGGGTTGAACAGCAGTGGACCGGTGAACTTCACAGAGGTAAGCGGGAGCGATCGTCGCGCGCTCATGCAGGCAGCATTCTCGCCGGCAATGGTGGCGGCGGGGGTGTTCAACCCGTGGGAAATGCCGCTCGGTGCGACGGTATTGCCCGCCGCCGTGAGTTCGCTCGCGGCCGGAACGTATTTCGTCGTGAACGCGCCGCACGCCGCACGTGCACGCGTGCTGCTGCTTGATCGCGCCGGGGTCGGCGGGCCGAAGGTGAGCAGCCATGAAATGGCGCTGACGCCGGATGTTCGGTACTGGTGGTGCGCAGTGCCCGCGGCGGACGCGCCGCACGGCGCCGAGTACAGGTTCGCGATGAACGACTCGACGGAGGTCCTCGACCCCGCCAGCAGGGCCGTCTCGGACCCCGGACACCTGCTGGTACAAAATGACGAATTGACGACGACCGGCAACTTCGCGGTCGGCCCGTGGTCGATGGTGGTGGATGTCGCGCGCGTGCGTTCCGCATTCGCAGGCTCGGCATGGCGGGCCGAAGGCTGGGAGGCGCTGACCGTGTACGAACTGCACCCGTCCCGATTCACCGACGTGCACAAGGACGCGGGCAACAAGCCGCTGCACGGGTTCGACCAGATCCGCGCCGAGCTCGCGGCCCCCGCAGGCTATCTGGCGAATCTTCCGGTGACGGCGCTGGAATTCCTTCCCGTCCACGAGTTCCCGTCGGATAATTCCTGGGGCTACAACCCGAGCCTCTATTTTGCCATCGAGTCTTCCTACGGAAGCCCCGAGGCGATGGCCCGGTGCGTGCGTGCGGCCAATGACGCAGGCAAGGGCGTACTGTTGGACCTGGTTTACAATCACCTGTCCGATTCGCCGCTCAGCGTGGTCGCACCGGAGGTTTACACCGACGGCCAGACACAATGGGGCCCGATGATCAACTTCGATCATCCGGCCTGCATGGAGTATTTTCGCCAGGCCACGTTGTACATGTGGGACGCATTCGGAATCGACGGCTTTCGTTTCGACAGCACCGAGACGATCATCAACGGCGGCGTGAACACGTCCAGCACGCCCTATGTCATCGCCAATGGACCCGATGGCAAGCCGCTCCTGGGCAGTGGGGGCGGATGGGAGTTTCTCGGTTACTTGCGAGACGCCCTCAGAAAAGCCGCCGACGCGTGCGGTCGGCCTTGGCCGTACTTGTGCGGCGAGAACGAGCCGAACAACTGGCCCATGACGCAGCCGGCGGGGGGCGTGCAGGACGGGCAGTGGAATTTCCTCCTGAGCCGGGCGCTGGGCGACATCGCCTACAAGGCCTGGAACCCCTCAATTGATGTGTCGGGCAGCGCGAAATTCGGTCTCGACACCGATCAGAGCTGGGTCCGGCCCTACTACGAATCGGTCCGCTACGGCGAGAGTCACGACAGCGCCAGCGGCCAGGACAACGGAAACAACAAACGCATCGCCGCCCGCCCGCCGTATCGACAAGGCTTGCAGATGGCCAAGGCCATCGGCGCTACTGCCCTCTTGTGCAATGGAGTGCCGATGCTTTTCATGGGCCAGGAGGGCGGCGAGGCCCGGCCGTTCTCCTTCGATAACGCACCGGGCAATCCCGACGGGATGCTCAATCCGCAACAATATACCAATGGCGACGACCCCGGCCGTGTGCTGGCATGGTTCCGCTCGATCCTCGGGCTCCGCAACAACTCGGCCAATGGCTTCCGCGGCAACGACACCCAGCAAGTTTGCGTCGGCCGCAAAACAATCGCCTTCACCCGCGGGCCGGGCGGAAAATTCTTCGTCATCTGCACCTTCGGCACCCCCGACACTCGCCAGGACTGCGGCTGGCTCGGCCTCCCCCCCGGCAGGGCGTACAAGGAAATCTTCAACTCCACATGGCCCGCCTTCGCCGTCGAGTTCGAGCAGGAGCAAACCAACGGCGGGTACGCCTCCATGATTGGCAGCGGCAACGTCCTAAGCCTCCCGTACATCGGCGCCGTGGTGCTCGAACAGCGGTGAACCCGTGCCGTCCCACCGGAAGCGAAACGGGGAAGCGAACCGGGGCGCAGCTAGTTTCCCAATTAAATAGCTGCGTCCCCGTTTCTCTCCCAACACCAGCGACAGCGCGGACAAGAGCGTGAATAGCTGCCGGAGCATAAAGAAATGATGCCGCGGGAAGTGCGAAGTAACGCGGATGGATCCATCGCTTCTTGATCATGGCACACAAACGTTGCGCGGGGAATTCCATCTCCTTGCCACGGTCACACGATGTTGGTCCAATGCACGGTCGGTTCGTCATCTTTTCGTCAGTCCGCGAGGGCGGCGGCCGACCGAGGGGCTTCTCATGAGCGATCGCCGAAGACTTCGCGAGGGCGTCGGGGCGCACTCCATTGCACTGGCGTTGTTCCTCGCCAGTCTGGCGTCGGCGGTTTTTGCGAGCGGGCCGGCGCGGGCGGGCAATATTTTCGATGACGACTGGACGCCGCCCAGGCGGGCGGAAACGCCCGCCGCTCCCGTTACCAGGCCGCCGGACGCGCCGAACCCAGCCGCGACCGAACCGGTCGCCAAGCCGCCGACCGCTCCGTCTGAAACAGGCGCCTCTCCGACTCCTCATCCGTCGCCTTCGGCGCCCGGAGCCCGGCTGCCGCTGCCTGACAAGGCGGACACCGCGCGTTGCCGCAAGCTTTTCAAGGAGGTTTTCGCGGAGCAGTTGAAAGACCACTCCGCCCCCGCTCGGCGGAAGTTGGCGCAATCGCTGCTCGACTACGCCGCCAAGACGAAGGACGCGCCGGCTGACGTTTTCGTGTTGCTTACCGGAGCGTTCGAAGCCGCCGAGGACGGCGCGAGCCTGCGCCTCAGTTTCAGTGCGGCGGAAAAGCTGGCCGAAGCGTTCGACGTGGACGAGTTGGCGACGAAGATCGAAGCGGCCACCAAGCTCTGGTCCTCTCCCGCCGCACCCCCCGCGAGCGTCGCCAACGTACAAATGACGATCGACCTCCTCGATCGGCTCGCGTCCGAAGAGGACTTCGCCACCGCGATGCGGGTGGAAGCGTCGTTGCAGCACGTCGCCCCGCGCATCGCGGACGTGGAATTGAAATCCGCCGTGCAGAATCACGCGAAGGATCTCGGGGCGCTGCGCGAGGCGCAATCGAAGCTGAACGCGAGCGTCGAGAAGCTAAAGGCGTCGCCCGACGACCCCCTGGCAAACACCGTGGTGGGTGGCTATTTCTGCTTCACGAGGGGACAATGGGAAAAGGGGCTGCCGTTCCTGGCCAAAGGCCAGGAGCCCGCAATCAAAGCGCTCGCCGCGATGGAACTCCGCAAGCCCGAAGGCGCGGAGGCGGCGGCGAAGATCGCGGACGGGTGGTGGGACGCCGCGGCCAAGATGACCGGCGCCAAACGCACGAAAACACTCCAACACGCCGCCACCCTGTACCGCGGCGCCCTTGCCGATCTAACCGGCCTGCGGCAGATTGCAACCGAAAAGCGCCTCGCCGAAGCTCCCTCGGGGGATTCGGTTCACCGGGTCGATCTCCTGGACATCGTCGACCCCGCCGTGGATGGAGTTAATGCGTTGTGGCGGTTGGACGATGGCGTGCTTTCCTCCGATCAGAATCATAGCCGCATCGAATTCCCGTACGTTCCTCCCGAAGAATATGACTATCGCGTTTCATTCGTTATTGTGCGCGGCAACGAAGGAATCGGGCAGATCTGCTCCGGCGCGGAGCATCAATTCATGTGGGTCCCCGGCGGATGGGGCAACACGATTTCCGCGTTCGAAATGATTCACGACCAGCGAGGTGACGGAAACAATCCCACGCTAAAACGCGCCAAACGCTGGCTCAATAACGGCCAGCGCATCACATGCGTCGTCAAAGTCCGCAAGG